>NZ_JBGBPX010000014.1:0-127111 GCF_041107475.1 Rhodanobacter sp. FW021-MT20
GATGACGAGCCGGAGAGGTGGTCGCTGCCAGAAATGGAGTCGCCCCCTTGTTGCATCTCGCGCAAGCGGCGCGGGTAGTCACTCTTGAAGGACATCCCAGGAATATTCCGGACAGCAGTGAGCGAAAGCTGGGATCCAGTGACTGTAATCCCTTGAATGCAAAGACGCTGGATTCCAGCTTGACCGGCCCTTCGGCCGTTGAGAGCCGCTGGAATGGCAAGCCAGCAGCTGATGGTTCAGATCCTCACTTGGATACGTGGCGCGGGCACAAGAAATCCCGCCGCGCCCGCTACACTGCGCTGCATGCCGTTGCCGCCTCTGCGCCAATTTGACTGGCCGCCCGCCCGCGTGACGATCGAATCGCCGCGCGAGGCGGCGCTGCGGGCGATCGTCTACCGCAACCAGTTGCGCGAGAAGCCGCGCGAACGCGGGTTGCGCATCGCCGGTCTGATCGGCACGTTGCTGGTGCACCTGATCTTCCTGTTCGGTGCCATCCTCGGCCCGGCTTACCAACCCGATGCGTTGCCGTCCGAACCGCTGGGTGTGCTGCATGTGCACCTGATCGACAACAAACCCGAACCGCCGCCCCCGCCGCCGGTGCGTGGTACGCCGCCGAAGCGGCACGGGCCGGTCCATCACGGACACGTGGCGCAGGCGACGCCCGTGCACCGGGCCACGACCGTGCGCCGACAGAGTGCGATGACGGCGCCGTCGGCCCAGCCACTGCCCGCGGTGCCGGCGCCGCCGATCGACCGCCCGGTGATTGCCGTGAAACCGGTGCCGAGTGCGCCGGCGCCGAAAATCGTCGCCGCGCCCTTGCCGCCGGTAAGCGTGCCCAAGCCCGCGCCAGCCCCGGCGCCGCAGTTGCAGCCCATCGCGGTCAGTCCGCCGCCACCCGCTGTTACTTTGCAGGCACCGCCGGCGATCAAGCCGATCCCGCCGCGCTTCCAGCCCGAGCCGGTGCGCAAGGCGCAAGCCGAGGGCACGCGGGCGATGCCGCCACCGCCATCGCTGGCCATGCCTGCGCTGCCGGCACAATCGGCTCCGACCATCCAGGCGCCTGCCATCGCCATGGACAAGGTTGTGCCGACTATCGCCACGCCGCCGGCCGTGACGGCGGTGACCCACGCCGACGTATCCGCTGCGCCGCCGGCGCCGGAGATGGAAGCCGTGCCGTTGTCCGCGCCAGCCGCGCCCACGGTGAATCTGCAATCGACGCTGCAGGCGCCGAGTCCGGTCGTCGCACGCGAGCAGCCGCAGATCCAGTCGCCGACCATCCACGTGGCGCCGGCCCAGCTTGCCGCCGTGCCACTGCCGCCGACCGAAGCGGCCCCGGCTACGCCGCGCGTGCAGGCGCCTTCGGTCACCTTCCTGCCGTCGGTGGTGCCGCCGGCCCAGTTGGCGATCCAGCCGCCGGTGGCGAAGGTCGACATCACGCCGGCCAAGCTGCCGACGCCCGCAGCCGAGCTGGCGCCCGCGTCGAAGGCCGCCACCGAAGCTCCGTCCAAGTCGGCGCCGACACCTGCGACGACACCCGAGACGGCTGCTGCGCCAACCGCGCAGAAGACCTCGGAATCCTCATCGCCGGCTCCGGCGGGACAGGATGTCAGCAGCGCGCCCGATGCCACGCCGCAAGGCAGCGACACCGCCACGCCGGGTCAACCGCAGGGCACGACGCGGACGGTGCCGCCGTCCGCCACCACGCGGGCCGGCGATCTCGCCTCGACCACGGCGGGGCAGGGCCACGTGACCGGTTCGCAGGGCCACGGCATGCAAGGCAGTCCCGACGGCACCTACATCCAGTTGTTGCCGCATGGCGACACCAAGATCATGCATCACCGCACTACCGGCATCCATTACCAGGCCACCCGCTTCGACAAGTACTGGACGCCCGAAGGCGAGAGCTCGATCGACACTGCCTTGCGCCACGCGGTGGAGAAGACCACCGTCAGCCACACCTTCCACCTGCCGCGCGGTGTGCGCGTCAAATGCGTGGCGATGCCGCTATTGCCGGTGCTGATGCTCGGCTGCGGCAATCCCGATCCACCGGCGGCGCCGCTGAATTCGAAAATCTACAAGAAGCTCAACCAGCCCACGCTCAACAGTTCGATTCCGAAGATCGCGCCGCCCGCCAGCACCGTCGCGCCACCCGCACCGGTGCAGTTGAACAATCGCGTGCAGTGCGCCGAAGCGCGTGTCGCTGGTGGTCCGCTCCCGCCCGGCTGCGATACCGAGCTGACGCCGAAGCGGCCGGTGAGCCTGCCGGCAAGCTCCGGCAGTTCATGGGTGCCGGCCAGCGACCAGTTTCATTAGAGCCTGTTCGACATCTTTCCGTGGTGAGCGCATGCCCTTGCGTCGGAACGATTCCGATCACGATGCTTTGCGGGCTATTCGAATGCCGTGCTCAGGGCATCGCCTGCGAGCAGGCTATGCGCGAATGGCGGTTTCGAGGTCGTGCACCAACGCCGATTCTTTCGCACTTGGGGCGGCGCTGTGATCACATGGATTTATTCCGGACAGCGGTGGGTTTATGCCGGAATGAGTTGCCGCAGCCATGACCGCGCGAATTACAGCAAGCGCAGCAACTCCTTCATCAGCGGCAGCCGCCGTACGCGCACGGCGCTGACGCGGAATACCGCGTTGGCGAGGGCAGGGGCGGCGCTGGGCATGGCCAGGAAGCTGGCGCCGGTGGGTGGACGGTCGTTGCCGGGGACGGTGATGACTTCCACGTCGTCGGGCAGCTGCGCCATGCTGGCCAGCGGGTAGTCTTTCCAGTCGTGCTGCTGGGGCTGGCCGTTCTTGAAGGTGATGGCCAGGTTGAGCGCGGTGCCGAGTGCGTCGAGCGTGGCGCCGGCGACCTGGCCTTCCAGGCCCTTGGGATTGATGACGCGGCCCACGTCCACCGCGCACACGGCGCGTTCGATGCCCAGCGTGTTGCCCTTGAGCGAGACTTCGACCGCGTGCGCCACGTAGGCGCCGCCGATGTGCCAGCAGGCGATGCCGAGGCCGTTGACGCTGCGCAGCCAGTTCTGCTTCCAGTCGATGCGATCGGCGACCAGCGACAACACGTTGCGCAGCCGGCCGATGTCCAGCGTGCCGCCGCCTTGCAGCGGAACCTGCCGCGCTTCACCAAGCAGGCGCAGCTTGGTGTCCAGCGGGTTTTCGCGCAGCAGGTGGGCCAGTTCGTCGGTGAAGCTTTCCACCGCGAAGGCGTTGGTGAGTTGGGGCATGCCGCGGTGCGGGCCGCGCGGCAGCGCGCTGGCCAGGTTGTACCAGTCGCTGCGGTAGTTGGGGACGAGGCCGGCGGGAATCTGGTCGGCTTCCAGTTCGCTCGTCCACAGCCGGTCGTCCGGTACGCCGCGACCGGCGAGCGCGGAGGCGCTGGCGAGCTTCTGGTCCCAGGCGATGACGTGGCGATGGTGGTCGATGACGGCACTGATGCGGTGTGTGCTGGCCGGGCGATACCAGTCGTGCGACATGTCCTCGTCGCGCGTCCACAACAGGCGCACCGGCTTGTTGACGGACTTGGCCACGATCACCGCTTCGGCCACGTAGTCGTGGTCGAGCCGGCGGCCGTAACCACCGCCGACGCGCGGCACGTTGATCTCGATCTGGTCGGGTGTGAGGCCGGTGAGTGATTGCACCACGGCCCACGCGCGCTGCGGTGCCTGGGTGGGCACGATCAGGTGGGCGTGGTCCTTGTCGATGCGCGCCATGCAGCACATCGTCTCGGCGGTGGCGTGGGCCAGCCACGGCTGGTGATAGGTGGCTTCCAGCCGGCGCGCGGCATGCTTGCCGGCCTTGTCCACGTCGCCGTCGTCGCGTACGCGGGTAGTCGGCGGTGTCTTGTCGGCAGAGGCCTTGCTGTCGAGCAGGGCAGCGGCTTGTTGCTCCAGCGCGGCGCTGCTTTCGCTGCCGCTGGGGCCGGGCTGCCATTCGATCTTGAGTTGGCGGCGGCCTTGCAGCGCGGCCCAGGTGCTGTCGGCAACCACGGCCACGGCCGGGGCGATCGGCGTCTGGCCCGGTGGGCGTTTCGGATCGGGCTTGAGCTGCACCACCTTCTGCACGCCTTTCACGGCCAAGGTGGCGGTGGTGTCGATGCTCTTGAGTTGGCCGTCGCGCCAGGGGCAGTGCGCGAGCACCGCGACCACCGCATCGCCGAAGTGGTGGTCGAGCGTATACGGGGTCTGTCCGGCAACGATGCGGTGTGCGTCGACGTCGCCGGCGGGTTGGCCGATCAGGGTGTAGCGGTCGGGCGTCTTCGGTGCCGGCGGGTTTTTCGGTGGGCTGATCTGTGCAGCGGCGGTGGCCAGCGCGCCATAACCGACGCGGCGACCGTCCGGTGCGATCACCATGCCTTTCTCGCAGCGCAGCCGATCGGCGGACACGCCGAGCGTCTGGGCACCGGCTTGCAGCAGCAGCCAGCGCGCGAGCGCGCCGGCCTGGCGCAGGTCGTTCCAGGCGGCGGGAATCGAGCTGCCGGTACCGCCGAGTTGGTGGCCATAGGTCCAGCTCGGTGCGCCGTTGTTGTTGGTCACGCCGAGGCCGAGCGACACCACGCTGACGCGGCTCCAGTCGGCATCGAGTTCGTCGGCGATGATGCGCGGCAGCGAGGTGGCCACGCCGGTGCCGGTGTCGGGATCGCGTGCGCCGATCACCACGTTGCCATCGGTGTCGATGCGCACATAGGTGCCCATGCCGTACAGCGTGTCGCCCAGGAACCCCGGGGGAATCGGTGCGTCGGCCATGGCAGCGAACGGTACGCCCACCACCAGCGCGCCGGCAGCGCCGGCCAGCACCTTGAGGAAGCCGCGGCGCGAAAGTGCGATCTGCTCGCTCATGCCTTGGCTCCCTTCATCGCCGCGGCCGCACGCTTGATCGCACGGCGCACGCGCGTCTGGCAGCCGCAGCGGCACAGGTTGGGCAAGGTGTCGATATCGCTGTCGCTGGGGTCGCGATGGCGGTGCAGCAAGTCCATCGAGGCGATCAGCCAGCCGGAGGTGCAATAGCCGCAGCCGATCGCGTCCTCGTCGACAAAGGCTTGCTGCAGCGGATGCAGCGAACCATCGGCCTGGGCCAGGCCTTCCACCGTGGTGATCGGGTGGCCGGTTAGCTTGTGCATGGGCAGGGTGATGGCCGAGCGTGCCTTGCCGTTGACCAGCACCAGGTCGGCGCCACCTTCGCCATGCTCGCCGCCGTAGCGGGTGCCATCCAGTTTCAGCACGTCGCGCAGGTACCACAGCAGCGGCATGTCCGGGTCGCCGGTGTGGTGGAAATGCTCGCCGTTGATCTGCACGTCGATGCCCGCGCGTGCCGGCTCGGGCGTGACGTTGCCGGGGTCAGCGTGCGGCGGAACATGGGCTTGCAGCATCGGATCACGTCTCCTTGGACCTATCTGCGCATTGTGGCATCGCAGCGCCCGTTTAGGGCTGGTCGCGGCTGAACAGACGACGCCAGACGAAGTACACCGGTGCGCCGGCGGCGATGATCAGCAGGCCGATGCCGGTGTTGCGCGGGCTGTCGTGCAGGCTTTGCGCCACCACCAGGGCCACCGTGGCGATGAACAGCAGCGGCAGCCACGGATAGCCCGGCACGCGGAAACTCACCGTGTCGTCGCGGTGCCGGCGGTACCAGAACAGCGTGGCCACGCCGACCGCGCAGGCCAGCCAGTCGCCGAAGGTGGCGTAATCCAGCAACTGTCCGTAGCTGCCCGACACCGCCAGCAGGATGGCCCAGCCCGAAAGCAGCAGCAGCGCCACGTTCGGCGTGCGGTAACGCGGATGCAGGCGGCCGACCGAGCGGAAGAACAGCCCGTCCTCGCCCATCACCTGCAGCACGCGCGCGCCGGCCACCAGGGTGATGTTGCAGAAACCCAGCGTGGAAATGGCGATGCCCAGCGCGATCAGTCGCGCGCCGATCGGGCCGAACACCCGCTGCATCACCTCGGCCGCAGGCGTGGTGCTGGCGGCCAGCCCGGCATGGCCGAGCACCGCCAGATAGGCCACGTTGACCAGTGCATAGGCGACGATCACGCCAAGCATGCCCAGCACCAATGCACGGGGCAGCGTGCGTTGCGGTTCGCGCACTTCGCCGGCCAGGTTGTTGAGGTAGGTGAAGCCGGAATAGGCGAACAGCACCGGCAAGGCCGCGCCCATGAAGCCTACGTGCGCGCGGGCCGGATCGGGCGCCAGCACATGGCCGCCACCAGCTCCGGCCAGGAACAGCCCGCACGCCACCAGTACCGCCACCGCCAGCAATTTCAGCACGGTGAACAGGTTCTGCACCTGCACGCCCAGGCGCAGGCCGAACAGGTTGATGCCGGCCACGAACACCAGCGCGGCTACGGTCAGCGGCAATGTGGCCGACGCCGGCAGGCCGAACACCGCCGCCGCATAGCTGGCAAAGATTGTCGCCACCGCCGCGCTGGAACCGGAGTAGATCACCAGCAGCATGGTCCAGCCGAACAGGAAGCCGGCCAGTGGCCCTAACGCCTCGCGCAGGTATACATAGCTGCCGCCGGCCTGCGGCCGGCGCGCGCCCAGTTCCGCGTAGCACAGCGCGCCGATCAGGGTCAGTACGCCCGCGCCCACCCACATCAGCAGCAGCGTGGCGCTGGAACCGGTGCGCTGCGCGACGATGTACGGGTTGAGGAAGATGCCGCCGCCAATGATGCCGCCGATCACGATCAGCGCGGCATCCCACAGGCGCAAGCGGCGGACGTAGCCGGGGTTGGGATCGGACATGGGGCCATGCATTGGCAAAGGATGCGGAAGCATGGCGGCAGGGCGCCTCGCCGGCAAGCGTCGGCGAGGCGCTGTTTTGCACATCCCGGCGCGAGGCGTCGGGATGTGCGTGCGTCGATCAGAATCCGCCCTTCAGGAACAGTGCGAGGTTGGCCACGTCCAGCGTGCCGATGCCGGCGCCGGGCGTGTAGTGCGGTTTGCCCTCGTAGAACCAGTTGTCGCCGGCACGCACGGCGTGGAACGGCGACCATGCGCCGTAGCCGAACACGTTCTGCAACAGGTACACCTGCGGATTCCAGAAGCCCACGCGATGCCCGGAACTCTGCGTCAGCAGGGCGCTGATGCCGTTGAGCTGCGGCGCCACGAAGCTGGTACCGCCTTCGGAAATGATGCCGCCGTCGGAGCTGGAGACCACGATGTAGCCGGTCTGCGGATCGGCATTGAGCGAGATGTCGGGTACGTTGCGGCCGCGAAAATGCGCCGGCAGCTTCAGATACGTATACGGACCGCTGGCGGGGTCGTTGTAGACCAGCGTCTGCTTCGGCTGGCTGCGCCGGATGCCCCGGGTGAATGCCTGGTAGAACGGCGTGTGCCAGTACACGCTGACACCGCCACCGCCACCTACCGAGTACAGGTACTGGTGCCAGCCGCCGTCAGTCGGTTCGTTGGCATCGAGGTAGGTTTCCAGGTAATCCCAGCCCCACACGCTTTCCTTGCTGATCGAGGCCGAAGGTGCGCCGGTGACGCTGAAGGTGTAAGGCACGGTAGTGCCGCCGGCAGCGGTGATGTACGGATCCGAGGCCGGCGAATCCACCGTCAGCGGTGCGTTGAATTGGCCCGGGCCACCGCCGAAGCCGAGCCCGCGCACGGTGTCGTAGGCACCGGAGTCGCCGGAGGCGGCGAACACCGATTGCCCTTGCGCGGCGGCTTCCATCAGCACTTCGTCGAAGGCCACCAGGTCGCCGACGTCGGTAGTGTCGGTATCGCTGGCGCCGTTCACGTTGAGGGCGGCGAAGTTGTAGATCTCCGGGCCGCCCCAACTGGTGGAAATACTGTCGGCGGTGTTGTCCGAGACGGCTTGCGCGAAGGCGTCGATGAAGCCGTTGCCCGCGTTCGGCGCGTCGTAGACGACGATGTTCGCATCGGGCGCCAGGCCGCCGGCCTGTTCCACGTCCAGCGCGGTTTCGCCGCTGCCGCCGTCGATCGCGCCACCGCCATCCACATGCACCTGGGTGATGCGGTTCGGCTTGGTGGTCAGGCCGATGTCGTTCCAGTAGGCGGTGGCATCGGCCGGATCGAAGTTGGACAGGGTGACGATGGCCACCGTCGAGCCCTTGCCGGTGATGCCATGCTGGTACAGCGGGTTGATGTGGTAGAAATCGGCGACGTCGCCCACGGTGTAGCTGCCCGGGATGCCGGTGGCGGTGGGGTTGCCGGTCTTGGCGGTGCGCAGCATCGGCAGCACGGTGTGCTGGCCGGACAGCGGCAGGGTACGGATGCGGTGCGACTGGAACGTACGCTGCGTATCGAGCCCGGTGGTGGTGGCGATCAGGTTGGCGATGTCCGCCGGAAATGCCGGCTGCGCGACTGGGCGGCGGAATGACCGTCCGCCGCTGCGCGACGCGTAATCGTGGATGGACGTACGGAAGGCCGTTTCGAACTGGCGCAGCGTGCCGGTGGTGCGGATGGCCAGGTGGTTCGCCATCACCGTGCTGGCCAGGCCTTGCTGGCGCAGCCACGCCTGCACCCTGGCGATATCCGTGGCGCTGGCGCCGTATTGGCTGGCGAACTGGCGGGTGCTCAGGAATTGCTGGAAATGCGGATTGCCCGGGGTCACGGTGTCGCGAATGTACTGCGCCAGCGCATCGCGGTTGCGCAGTTTCAGGACCAGGGTGACGTGCGCCGACTGGCTGGCGTTCGCCGCGCCCATGTCGACGCTGGCCTGCATCTGCGGGGCGGCGGCCGCCGTGGCGGAAAAGCCTGCGAGTGCCAGCGCCATCGAGCAGGCGAGGCTGCGGGGGTGAAGACGGGTGGACATGATCGGGATTCCTTGAGTTGACGAGGTATCGCTGGCCATCCATGCGGCGCGTGCGTCGGCATGCCGACGACGGATCGTCGCGGCCAGTGTGTGTGAGTGCTCTTTCTCTTTCCCCGTCGGCGCGCAGGCCCCCCGAGCATCTGCATTGCCGACGCCTCGACGTTAGCCCGGGCCGCGAGACGCTACCGGTTCCCATGTCGCAGTTTTTCGCGCCGGGGCGGCCCTGCGGCGAGGGCTGGGCCCGTTCGCTACAATAGGCGATTGGTGTCGCGGCAAGCCGTGCGCGGCAACCTGCCTCTCCATACAAAAGCCATCGCCATGACAGCCATCAAGCAAGCCGACCTGATCCAGTCCGTCGCGGACGCCCTGCAGTACATCAGCTACTACCACCCGGTCGATTACATCAAGAGCCTCGCCGCTGCGTATGAGCGCGAGGAATCGCCGGCGGCGAAGGATGCGATGGCGCAGATCCTGATCAACTCGCGCATGGCCGCCGAAGGCCACCGGCCGCTGTGCCAGGACACCGGCATCGTCACCGTGTTTCTGAAGATCGGCATGAACGTGCGCTGGGACGACGCCACCATGGGCGTGGAGGAGATGGCCAACGAAGGCGTGCGCCGCGCCTACCTGGATCCCGACAACAAGCTGCGCGCCAGCGTGCTGGCCGACCCGGCCGGCAAGCGCGTCAACACGAAGGACAACACGCCGTCGGTGGTGAACGTGTCGGTAGTGCCGGGCGACACCGTGGAAGTGATCGTGGCGGCCAAGGGCGGTGGTTCGGAAGCGAAGTCGAAGTTCGTGATGCTCAACCCGTCCGATTCCATCGTGGACTGGGTGTTGAAGACCGTGCCGACCATGGGCGCCGGCTGGTGTCCGCCCGGCATGCTCGGCATCGGCATCGGCGGCACCGCCGAGAAGGCGATGCTGATGGCGAAGGAAGCGCTGATGGAGTCGATCGACATCCAGGAGCTGATTGCCCGTGGCCCGGCCAATCGTGCCGAGGAGCTGCGCATCGAGTTGTTCGAGAAGGTCAACGCGCTGGGCATTGGCGCGCAGGGGCTGGGCGGCCTCACCACCGTGCTCGACGTCAAGGTGAAGGATTACCCCACCCACGCGGCCAACCTGCCGGTGGCGATGATTCCGAACTGCGCCGCCACGCGCCACGCACACTTCGTGCTCGACGGTTCCGGCCCGGTGACGCTGGATCCGCCGTCGCTTGAAGACTGGCCCAAGCTCACCTACAACCCGCAGAACGCACGTCGCGTGAACCTGGACACCATCACCAAGGAAGAAGTCGCCAGCTTCAAGCCGGGCGAAGTGGTGCTGCTCAACGGCAAGCTGCTGACCGGCCGCGACGCCGCGCACAAGCGCATCGTCGGCATGCTCGACCGCGGCGAGCCGCTGCCGGTCGATTTCAAGGGCCACTTCATCTATTACGTCGGCCCGGTCGATCCGGTGCGCGAGGAAGTGGTCGGCCCGGCCGGCCCCACCACCGCGACGCGCATGGACAAGTTCACCGAACAGGTGCTGGCGCAAACCGGCCTGCTCGGCATGGTTGGCAAGGCCGAGCGTGGCCCGGCCGCGATCGAGGCGATCAGGAAGCACCAGTCGGTCTATCTGATGGCCGTAGGCGGCGCCGCCTACCTGGTGTCCAAGGCGATCAAGTCCTCGAAAGTGCTGGCTTTCGAGGACCTGGGCATGGAAGCGATCTACGAGTTCGAGGTGAAGGACATGCCGGTGACCGTGGCGGTGGACAGCGCCGGCACCTCGGTGCACCAGACCGGCCCGAAGGAATGGCGCACGAAGATCGGCAAGATTCCCCTCGCTGTTATCGAATAAAAGCCTGCGCATGGCGCACGCCTTCGCCTCCTCCCCTGCAGGCAGGGGAGGATTGAGGAGGGGTCAACCACCCTCGCGCAACGCGTGTATCCCGTCATCCCGGCGAAAGCCGGGATCCAGTGCCTTTGCGCTTGGAAATGGCCTGAAGTCACTGGATTCCAGCTTTCGCTGGAATGACGATAGGGACAGGGTCCTCGCAAGATTGGCCCCTCACCCCAGCCCTTTCCCCGGAGCGGAGAGGGAGTGCTCTAAAAGATGGACATCTAGACGTCCAAATGCCGAAAAGGCATATCCCGTTGCATTTCGGCTGCTGCGGCGCAACACTGGGGAATCCATTCCCAACCACTGACTCAAGCCCGTGACCTCGAATGCCCTTGCGCCGCTTTCCGCCGGCGCACCCTGGATCGTGATGAAGTTCGGCGGCACCAGTGTCGCCACCCTGCCGCGCTGGCAGAACATCATGGAGCTGGCTGCCTCCCGCCGTGCCGAAGGCGCGCGCGTGGTGATCGTCGTCTCCGCGCTGTCCGGCATCACCGATGCGCTCAAACAATTGTGCGCACAGGGCGACAAGGGCAAACGCATCGAATCCGCGCGGGCCATCGAGCAGCGCCATTACGAGTTGCTGGATCATATGGGGCTGGCCGTGCCTGCCACCCTGGAGGCTCGCCTCAAGGATTTGCTGGCGCTGGCCGAGACCGGTTCGGCGAAACTGGGCGAACTGGCCTGGCAGGCGCAGGTGCAGGCGCACGGCGAGCTGCTTTCCAGCACGCTGGGCGCGGCCTTCCTCACCCATAGCGGCTTGCCCACGCAGTGGGTGGACGCGCGCGACTGCCTGTCCGCCATCGCGCTGCCCAACCAGAACGAGCGCACCAAGCTGCTTTCGGCGATGGTCGAGACCAAGCCCGATCCGGCCTTGAGTGATCGCCTGGCCGCGCTGGGCGACGTGTTCATCACCCAGGGTTTCATCGCCCGCGAGAGCGAAGGGCGCACGGTGCTGCTCGGTCGCGGCGGCTCGGATACCTCGGCGTCCTACTTCGGCGCCTTGCTGCGGGCGTTGCGGGTGGAGATCTGGACCGACGTGGCCGGCATGTTCACCGCCAATCCGCGCCAGGTATCCGGTGCGCGCCTACTGCAGAAACTGGATTACGAGGAGGCCCAGGAAATCGCCTCCACCGGCGCCAAGGTGTTGCATCCGCGTTGCCTGTCGCCATTGCGCGAGTCGCGCGTGCCGCTGCTGGTGAAGGACACCAACCGGCCCGAACTGGAAGGTACGGTGATCGGCCCGCAGGTGCGCGAGCACGCGCCCAGCGTCAAGGCGGTCAGTGCGCGCAAGGGCATCACCCTGATCTCGATGGAATCGGTGGGCATGTGGCAGCAGGTCGGCTTCCTGGCCGACGTGTTCGCGCAGTTCAAGCAGCACGGCCTGTCGGTGGACCTGATCGGTTCGGCCGAAACCAACGTCACCGTGTCGCTCGATCCCACCGAAAACCTGCTCGATTCCGACGCCATCGCGGCTCTGGCCGGCGACCTGGCCAAGGTGTGCCGGGTCAAGGTGATCGCGCCGTGCGCGGCGATCACTCTGGTCGGACGTGGCATGCGTTCGATGCTGCATACCTTGTCCAGCGTGCTGGCCGAGTTCGACCAGTTGCGCGTGCACCTGATCTCGCAGTCGTCCAACAACCTCAACCTCACCTTCGTGGTGGACGAGGATGTGGTCGACACGCTGATCCCGCATCTGCACGAATTGCTGATTTCCGCCGGTGCACTGCGCACCGACGACAGCGCGCTGTTCGGGCCTAGCTGGCAGAGTCTGTACGGCAGCGGCGACGTGGTCCCGTCGACTGCGTGGTGGCGTGACGGTGCGCAGCGCCAGCGCCTGCTCGACATCGCCGCCGAAGCCACGCCGCGCTATGTCTACCATCTGCCGACGGTGCGCACGCAGGCGCGGGCACTGAAATCGCTGGGTGCGGTCGATCGCGTGCACTACGCGGTGAAGGCGAATACGCATCCGGCAATCCTGCGTGCACTGGTGGACGAGGGCTTTGCCTTCGAATGCGTGTCGCCGGGCGAGCTGGATGCGGTGTCGAAGGTGGTGCCGGACAGCGTGCCGCTGCTGTTCACGCCCAACTTCGCCTCGCGCGGGGATTTCGAGCGTGGGCTGGCCACGCGCGCCACCATCACGCTGGATGCGTTGCATCCGATCGAGCACTGGGGCGAACTGTTCCGTGGTCGCGAGATTTCCTTGCGGGTCGACCTCGGTCGCGGTCTGGGCCACCACGAAAAGGTGCGCACCGGCGGCAGCGGCAGCAAGTTCGGCCTGCCGATCGAGCAGCTTGACAGCTTTCTGCGCCACGCCGACGCGCATGGCGTGATCGTGCGTGGCCTGCACGCGCACCTGGGCTCGGGCGTGCTCGATGCCAACCATTGGGGCGAGGTCTATGGTCAGCTCGCCAGTCTGGCCGAGCGCATCGGCAGCATCGCCTTCCTCAATATCGGTGGTGGACTTGGCGTGCCATCGCACCCGGGCGAGTCCAGCCTGGACATCGGCGAACTGGACGCGGTGCTGCGCCAGGTCAAGGCGGCCTATCCGCACTACCAGCTGTGGATGGAGCCGGGCCGCTACCTGGTGGCCGATGCCGGCGTGCTGCTGACCCACGTCACCCAGACCAAGGGCAAGGGCAGTTGGCGTTATCTGGGTGTGGACACCGGCATGAATAGCCTGATCCGCCCCGCGCTGTACGACGCCTGGCACGAAATCGCCAATCTCACCCGCCTCGACGAGCCGGCCACCGCGCTGTTCCAGGTGGTGGGGCCGATCTGCGAAAGCGGCGACGTGCTGGGCAGCGACCGCCGCCTGCCGGAGCCGCAGGAAGGCGACGTGATCCTGGTCGCCCAGGCCGGTGCCTACGGCAAGGTGATGTCCTCGCCGTACAACCTGCGTGGTGATACCGAGGAGGTCGTGCTGGACGCCTGATGCTTTTCCCCTCTCCCCTTCGGGGAGAGGGCCGGGGTGAGGGGCGGGTGCTCGCGACAATGTAAACAACGAAGCGAGGTTTCAAGGATGAAACGCATGAACGTGGACAGGGCACGCCGCCTGCGGACGGGCCCAACCGACGCCGAACAAAAACTCTGGCACCGCCTGCGCAATCGCCACCTGCAAGGTTGGAAATTCCGCCGCCAGCACGAGATCGACCGCTACATCGCCGACTTCGCCTGTCCGGATGCGGGCCTGGTCGTGGAGCTGGACGGCAGCCAGCATGGCGAACAGGTGGCATATGACGAGATCCGTACCCGAAAGCTGGAAATCATGGGCTACCGCGTGCTGCGTTTCTGGGACAATGACGCATTGACGAATATCGAGGGCGTGCTTGAGGTGATTCTGGAGGCCCTGGCTAGCCCGGCCCCTCACCCCGACCCTCTCCCCGCAGGGGAGAGGGAGTACGTCTCGGAGACAGACGAGTGACGATGACCATCCAACCACGCCTGACCCAGGTGTTCCGCTTCCTCCACGCGCGTTATGCCGACGGCGTGGCCGAGCTGGCCTATGCCTTCGACGACGACGCGCCGATGGTGGAGCGCGTCCGCTTCCCGCACGCGCCTGCCGTGCCGCCGGCGCGCCAGGCCGCCTTCGACGCTGCGCTGAAGCTGCTGCACCTGGTCGCCGGCGTCAGCTACTACAAGGCCGGCGTGCCGCCGAAGATCGATGTCACCGATGGCCCGCTCGACGACGCCAGCGCCGACCTGCTCGACGCGCTTTACCTGCACGGCCTGGCCGAGTTCGCCTATCGCAATAGCCTCGACCTTCGCGGACGCATAAGTTTTCCGCGAAGCGCAGCATCTCCCTCTCCCCTACGGGGAGAGGGTCAGGGTGAGGGGCCAACCTTGCCCCGGGCTCCATCGCTCAACCTCCCCAGGCGCACCCTCGTCCCCATCGGCGGCGGCAAGGACTCCCTCGTCGCAGTGGAGGCGATCAAAGCCATCGGCGGCGAAGCCACGGCGGTATGGATCGGCAATTCGCCGCTGATCGCTGCCTGCGCCGAGCGCACCGGCCTGCCCATGCTGAACATCCAGCGCGAGCTGGCACCGGAATTGTTCGAGCTGAACCGGCTGGGCGCGTGGAACGGACATATCCCGGTGACGGCGGTGAATTCGGCGATTCTTGCCGTGGCCGCGATTCTGTACGGCTACGACTCCATCACCTTCGCCAACGAGCGCTCCGCTTCGGCCGCCACGCTGGAGTACGAAGGCCAGCAGGTGAATCACCAGTGGAGCAAGGGCTACGCGTTCGAGCAACTGCTGGGCGATTGGCTGCACTCGCACGTGGCCGCCGACCTCGATTACTGCTCGCTGCTGCGGCCGTACTCGGAGCTGGCGATCACCCGCGCGTTCGCCAGGTTGACGCCATACTTCGACGCGTTCTCCAGCTGCAACCGCAACTTCCGCATCCTCGGCCCGAAGCCTGCTGACCGCTGGTGCGGCCAATGCCCGAAATGCCACTTCGTGTTCCTGGCGCTGGCGCCGTTCCTGCCCAAGCCGCGGCTGTTGTCGATCTTCGGTCGCAACCTGCTGGATGACGAATCGCAGGCCGCCGGTTTCGACGCGTTGCTGGAATACCAGGACCACAAGCCGTTCGAATGCGTGGGCGAGGGTGCCGAGGCGCGTGCGGCCATGTACACGCTGAGCCAGCGGCCGGAATGGCAGGAAGACGCATTGGTCGCACGCTTCCGTGACGAGATCCTGCCGCAGCTCGATGCCGCGCAGCTGGCGCTGGAACCATGGCTGGAGCCGTCTGCCGAACATCGCGTGCCGGCACGGCTGCAGGCGGCGCTCAAGGCCATCGACGCATGAGCGTATCTGTCTGTACGAGCGCACCCTGTGCGCGATGCTCTTGCACGGTTATCGAGGCAAAAAGCCATCGCGCACAGGGTGCGCTCCTACGGGTGAGGCGGGTCGATGCGCATCACTGAACTGGCGGGTCGACGTATCGCTGTCTGGGGCTTCGGTCGTGAGGGGCGTGCAGCGATCCGCACGATTCACCAGCGGCTTCCGGAGCTGCCGCTGGCACTCTATTGTCGCGAAGACGAGGTCGCCGCTGCGCGCGACTTCGATCCCGCGCTCACGGTCTACGGCCACGAGCCGGAAGCGGTGGCGCTGTCGGCCTATGACGTGGTGGTGAAATCGCCGGGCATTTCCGCTTACAAACCCGCTATCGTTACCGCGCAGGCACAGGGCACTGCGTTCACTTCCGGCACCGCGCTGTGGTTCGCGGAAAACCCGGATGCACGCGTGATCGCGATCACCGGCACCAAGGGCAAAAGCACCACCACTGCCTTCGTTGCGCATCTGGCGCGCTCGCTTGGCGTGCGCACGGCGTTGGCCGGCAATATCGGCCTGCCGCTGCTGGAGTTGCAGGGCCAAAACGCGGAGTTGTGGGCGGTGGAATTGTCCAGTTTCCAGACCGGCGAAGCCGGTCCGCTGGAATTGGGCGTGGTCACCAGCCTGTACGAGGAACATCTCGATTGGCACGGCTCGCGCGAACGCTACGTGGCCGACAAGCTAAAGCTCGCCGACGTGTCTCGCACGCTGCTGGTCAACGGCCTGCAGCCGACGCTGCTCGCGCACACCGCGGCGCACTCGCATCGGCTGCTGTTCGGCACGCCTGAGGGCTGGCACGTGGCCGACGGTGCGATCCGTCGTGGCGAAGAGGTCGTCTTCGATCTTGCGTCGATGGCAGCGCCTGGCCTGCACAATGCCCTGAACGCCTGCGCCGCGCTGGCTGCGCTGGAAACCATGGGTTTCGACGCCGTGAAGGCTGCGCCTGCACTGGCGACCTTCCAGGCGTTGCCGCACCGCCTGCAGTCGCTGGGCGAGCGCGACGGGGTGAGCTGGATCAACGACTCGATCAGCACCACCCCGCAAGCCACGCTGGCCGCGCTGGACAGCTTGGGCGAACGCGAAGTCACGGTGATCGTGGGTGGCCATGATCGCGGGCTGGACTGGTCGGATTTCGTGCGGGCGACGAAGAATCGCGCGCACCTGCGCATCGTCGCCCAGGGCGCCAACGGCCCGCGCATCGCGCAGGCGTTGCGACAGGCGAAAACCGAATTGCCCCTGGGCGAAGCCGAGGATTTCACCGACGCGGTGGCGATGGCCCGCATCGTCACCCCGGAAGGCGGCGTGGTGCTGCTGTCACCCGGCGCGCCCAGCTTCGACCAGTTCAAGGACTACGCCGCGCGCGGCCGCCGTTTCGCCGAGCTGGCGGGGTTCGATCCGGCCGCTATCACCAGCATCGACGGCATGGGCATCGAAGGCGCTTCCCAACAGTAACCGTCGCCCCGATCCGCCTGGGATCGGCCGCGTTCGGACTGTTTTTCGGGTTGCGAGTACCCAAATCGGTCTCCGTTAATGGGTCGGTGAACGGGAAGTCGTCTTCCACGCTCGACCTGACTGGCTTTCACCGCGAGCACCCGCGTCATGGCAGCCACGGTCAATGCGTCGATCGCCGAGCGTCCGCAGCGCAGCCACATCGGTGCCATCGATGTGGTGGTTTACTCGATGGACGCCAAGAATGTGGTCACCATGGCCGGCTCCATGCCGTAGAGGAGACGCCGAAAGCACTGACCGTCGCGCAGATCAACGCGGCGATCCGCAAGCACCTGGACCCGAAGAAGCTGGTGATGGTGAAGGCGGGGACATTCGCGGACAAGTGATTCCGCTGCGCGTTGCCTGACGCAAAACCGAAGGCCGCTGTCCGGAAGGATGGCGGCCTTTCTCGTGCGCGATGATGTGGCGGGTCATGGTCGTGCAAGCCACGGCGGCGGTTGTCGTGCGGTTCATTCCGCAGCTCCCGGATGCGGGTTGTCCGTCCACCCGTTAACCGGGTGTGGAGTCGTCAGGTCGGCGCGGGGACCGCAGGTTCACGGCGGGGCCGCCACGCTGTCAGCACCCCCAACAGCACGGTCATCGATACACGCCGTGCGTTCCCACAAGGAGATGCCATGACTACCGCACCCCGTTTCCTTTCCGCGTCCACTCTTTCCGGCGATGCCATCAAGAATCCCCAGGGCGATTCGCTGGGTGACCTGAAGGACATCATGATCGACACCTCCACCGGCAAGGTGGCTTATGCGGTGTTGTCGTACGGCGGCATCCTGGGCATGGGCGACAAGCTGTTTGCCGTGCCGTGGGAATCGCTGGCGATCGATGGCGAAAACAAGTGCCTGATCCTCAACGTCAGCAAGGAACGCCTGAAGGATGCACCCGGTTTCGACAAGGACCGCTGGCCGAATTTCGCCGATCCGGCTTTCGCCGACCAGTTGCGCGGCTATTACCGTTGAAGTGACGCTGGCGCGGATCCGCGCCAGCTCTTCACGCGCCGATGAGGGCGGATCGACTGCAATGTGCGCACACCTCGGCGCGCCGATCTGGCGCGCCGACTTGCACAGGAGCCATCGATGTCTTCCTTCGCCATCTACCTGATCGGCATCATCATCGTGATCGGCGGCCTCGCCTACATCGCCGTATTGGCCCATGTACCCAACCAGTGGATCGTGGGTGGCGTGGTGGTGTTGCTCGGCCTGGGCATCCTGGGCGCGGTCACCAAGACCCGCCGCAAGGATCCGCCGGAGTGACTGGTGATCGCGTCGAATGACTGATCAACCCGTGGGGCCGCGCGGCCCCATGGGTTTTCCAACTTTCAGGCTTCAGCCCGTTTCCCGATCCGCCGCGCGCTCCACCTTGCTGTCGCGCCGCAGTGCGTTGAGCAGCAGGCTGCCGCCGAGAACCACGGCCACGGCCAGAAAAATCACCGCGAGGTAAGGCAGGCCGAACCAGCGGCCGCTGTCTGCCGTGCCCTTCACCAGTGCCGCGCCCACCACCAGCGCCGCGATGATGATGCCGCTGGCCACGCGGTTGGCGATCTTCTGCATGCTTTCCATCATGCGCGACTCTTCCAGCCCGTCGATGCGTACGCGCAGGCGGTTCTCCGCCAGCGTGCGCAGGATCGCCGCCATGTGCTGCGGCGTGTGTCGCGCCAGTTCCTGCATGTCCAGCCATTCGCTGGCCAGGTTGGCTGGTGACATCGAGCTGATGGCTTGCTGGCGCAAGACCTGCTGCAGGTGTTGCTCCACCAGCGCGCGCACATCGAGGTTCGGATCCAGCGCATCGGTGACCGCTTCCAGGTTGAGCAGAGTCTTGCCCAGAATGCTCATCTCCGGCGGTGGTCGCAGTCCGCAAGCCGCACCGATGCGGGCCAGTTCCAGCACCAGCCGTCCTTCGGAGAAGCCGCGTCTGGCGCCCTGGAATCCCACATAGCTGGATACCAGCTGGTCGAGTTGTCGCCGATAGGTGCCGTGCTGGAAATCCTCCAGCTGGGTGCCCATCGCCTCGCTGATCTCGCCGACCTGGTCGGCGTTGCCGCCGATCGCGCCCAGCAGCAGCTTGAGCAGGTTGCGGCGGGTGCGCGGGGTCAGCCGCGCGACCATGCCCAGATCGAACAGCGCCAATCGCCGGTCGTCCATCAACAGCACGTTGCCTGGGTGCGGGTCGGCATGCACCAGACCGTGCACGAACACCTGATCGAGGTAGGCGCGCATCAGCTCGGCCGCTTCGGCACCCATCGGCTGCTCGATCCGCCGCACCGCGGGTATGTGGGTCACCTTGACCCCGCGCACGCGATCCATGGTCAGCACGCGGGTGGTGGTGAAGCCCTCCACCGGCTGCGGCACGTACAGCCGCGGATAACATTCCAGATTGGCCGCGAAGCGTCGCAGGTTGTCCGCTTCCAGCTCGAAGTCGATCTCGTTGGCGAGGCTGTGGCGCAGCTCGCTGACCCAGTCGACGAAGCCGTAGCGACGACCCATCTCGGTCATCCGCTCGGCCGCACCGGCCAGCTTGTCCAGGATCGCCAGGTCCTCGCGCAGGGTCTGCGCGATGTGCGGCCGCTGCACCTTGACCACCACCGCACGGCCATCGCGCAGCGTCGCGGCATGCACCTGCGCCATCGAGCCGGCCGCCAGCGGTTCGTCATCGAAGCTGCTGAACAAGGTGGTGATGCGCGCGTCCAGTTCTTCCTCAATCACCGCGCGCACGGCCGCGACCGGCGCCGGCGTCACATCGTCCTGCATGCGCTCCAGCGCACTCATGTAGGCCGGCGGCACCATGTCCGGGCGGGTCGACAGCGCCTGGCCGATCTTGATGAAGGTGGGGCCGAGCGCCTCCAGATCGTTGACGAACTGTTCGGGCTGGCCTACGGGAACCTGGTCGGCCTGGTCCGCCAGGGTGCTTTCCTGCACATCAAGATCAAGCCCGTCGAACAATCCGGCCTTGCGATAGCGCAGCAGGAACGCGCCGATCTGCGCGTAGCGGGAAAGGCTGCCGTAGTCACTCATGCGTGGGATCCCCATCCGGTCGAGTCCGGTACGTTGGACGATCCTGGCGGTTGTTGCGGCAATGCCGCGTCAAGACCCGGGTCTTGACGCGGTGGGGCCATCATTCGCTGGCCGGCACCTTTGTGTTGAAGCCCGCCGCCTCCAGTTCACGGGCGGCCGCTTCCATGTCGTGACGCATGGTAGGGCTGGACAGGAAATCGCGCCCGAGTGCCTGGCCCAGCACGCGGCCGGCGAAGATGTCCTGCGGCGTGTGCACGCCACGCACGACCCGGCGCCAACCCACTTCCCGCGCGTAGCGGTCAAGCGCCGCCGCGCGCTGCGGGAGCAGGTGGCCGAGCAGCAGGGCGAATACGGTCGCCCGTGTGCTGTGTCCGCTGGGGTAGCCGTAATCGCGGTTCTTCCAGTCGGCGGCATCGCCTTCCGGGTCCCACTGGCACGAGTTGACCGGGCACGGCCGCTCGCGATGCCAGGTTTGCTTGGCTTCGTTCTTGGCGCGGTTGGTTTCCTTCTTCACTTCGGCAAACAGGGCGGCGGTGGCGGGCAGCCGCTGTGCGGTGAAATCCGGACCCAGCACGGCCGCGAACGAGAACACGCCGAATTTTTCTTCCTGCTTCGCACGCGCGGCCTGTGCGGCGGTCCGTGTGGTGTAGGCCTCGAAGGTGACGGTGCGGTCGGCGGCGTCTTCGGCGGTTCCCAATGCCGAGGGTGCCGGCAGTACCGCGACGGAGGCGTGCAACTGGGCGTCGCTGAGGTAGTGCCGGGGCGCGTGCGCGTGGCCGATGTTCAGCATCGCCAGACCAAGCACGGCAACACATGCGCGGGCGGAATTCAGGGTCATGCGGGTGCTCCGGTGCATGTCAGAGTGCCAGCGACACGGAGGCGAACCAGCTCCGTCCGGGCAGCACGAGGTAGTAGGTGTCGCCCTTCTTCACCGAGTCGGCAACCTGCTGCCTGGCGTCGAACAGGTTCTCCACCTGCAGCTTCAGCTTGTAGCTCTTGATGAACGAGCCGGTGAGGTTCTGGCCGTAGCCCAGGCTGAGCGCGGCACGCCAGAAGCCGCCGCTGTTGCTGGTGGCGGTGACCGAAGTCGCCTCGTCGGGGTTGAAGTCGCCGTTGTAGACCTTCTGTGCACCGATGTATTTGCCGGCCAGCGCGGCGAAGAAGCCGCCCTGCGCGTAGTTCACGCCCAGCGCCGCGGTGCTGCCGGGCACATTGGGAATGTCCAGGCTGGAGCGCTTGAAGCGCGCATCGAGCAGCGAGCCGTTGGCGAACACGCTCACCCCGCTGCCGACGTAGTAGGTGGCTTCTGCTTCAACGCCGTGCATGCGTGCACCTTTGGCGGTGGCGTAGATGTCGTCGTGGGTGACCGGGTCGACCGCGCTGAGCGGGTAGTTGTTGTAGTCGATGAAGAAGACGTCGGCGTCGGCGTTGAAGCGGTCGGTCTTGTATACCGTGCCGAACTGGTAGTTCATCGTCTGCTGGGGACGTGCGCGGTTGAGGCGCGGGTCGGGCACGTAGAACTGGTTGAGGTTCGGCGCGAGGAAACCCTGTGCCGCCTGTCCGTAGATGCTCCAGTCGTTGCCGAGGCGGTAGTTGGCGCTGAGGTAGCCCAGCGTCTTGCGCCAGGTCTGGTGGTACTTCAATGGCAGCTTGGTGCCCTGGTTGTACGGCGTGTCGATGTAACGGGTAAAGGCGACGTTCTTCACGCCGGGCGTGATGGTCAGCGCCTCGCTGGCCTGCCAGGCGTATTCGGCGTACAGCTGGGTGGTGCGCAAGCGATCATTCATCGTGTACTTGTAGGGCGCGTAGGGATTGCTTTCGCCGGGCATGATGTCGATCGCGCCACCACGGCCATAGTCCACCGCCACGCTGGAGCGGTCGTTGGAGGTGTATTCAAACCAGCCACCGACGCGGAGCTGGCCATGATCGTCGGTATGCGCCAGGTTGAACGTGTCGCCCCAGGCACGGTAGTTGTTGACCTTGTAATAGCCGCCCATCGCCGTCTTCGAACTCTTGGTGCCGACGTAGGCGCTTTCGTGGCTGCCATTGGTGTAGGCATAGGTGTACAGCTTGTTGTCGAGCTGCCAGGTTTCGGTGAGGTCGCTGCGAACGCCCAGGTATTCCATGTCGGTGTTCTTGTCCTGGTAGTTGTAGCAGTCGCAATCGGTGCTGGCCGGGTCGGTGTTCAGGCCGAAGTTGCGGCCCAGCGTGTCGATCTGCTGCTGGGTCAACTTGCCCTTGTCCGGCTTGTTGAAGTGGATCGTGTTGTAGTTGCTGAGGAAGGTGATTTCGGTGCGTTCGCCAACCGGCTGCACATACTTCAGGTAACCGGTGGTGCGCCGCATCGGCGATTGCGTGTTCGCGGTGTCGGTGTCGTTGTATTGCACGCTGGCGATCAGCTTGCCGCCGTTGAGGCTGTCGATGCGCCCGGTATCGAGCTCCAGGTGGGTCAGCGAAGTGCCATAGCTGCCAACGCTGTAGGTCGGGATGAACGAGAACGTATCGCGCGCATCCTTCGAGCGCAGCGCCACGGTGCCGCCGAACGTCGCTGCGCCCAACGTGCTGGCACTGCCGGGACCACGGTCGACGCTGATCTCGCCGATCATCTTGGCCGGGAAGTAGCTGCTGGTGTGGTGGCTGAAATCGTTGGTGTCGCCGAACGGAATGCCGTCATAGCTGACGTTGTACTGGTTGTCGCTGAAGCCGCGCAGGGTCATCTGCTTGGATTCGCCCAGCCCCGGTCCGGCCGGACTGATGTTGCTCACGGCCGGTGCAATGTTGGCGATGCTGGCGTAGTCGGCGGTGGGCGCCGAGTAGTTGTTGATGTAGTCCAGGCCGATCACCGACTGCGGTTGCGTCGCGTCCAGCTCACTTTGCACCGGGGCCTGGGTGATCGCGGAGGCGGTGATGGCGCGCACCTCCACTTCCTCCAGTTGCTTCGTGTTGGTGATGTTCGCCGAGCTGCTGCTCGGCATCGCCGTGCCTGGCTGGCCATTCGTGGTTGCGGCATTGGCCACGCCGGCAAACGACAGCGATGTGGCACACCAGAATGCCATGCGACGGGATTGTCGGATGGCCACGACCAGCGGGCGCCTGGAAAAACGCGCACGGCCAATGGCACGGCCTGTCAGCATGCATGACGTCATGATCATAGTGTCCCGGGGCGAAGCGAGGAGGAAAGCCGTCGAGAGTAGGGGGGCTTTTTGACTTTTTTGTTGCGCTGGGGATGCAGGGAAAAGTCATGCATCGATGGAAGTCCGCGCCATGGCGAGCGGGCTGCCAGCGGCGGGCCCGGGATGAGCGGTCGTGGCATGGGCGCTGGATCGGCCGGATGGCTTTCGCCGCACGCTCGATCTCGGTTTCGTCACGCAACAGGTCGCACGATGCTGCTGCTCTTTCCGGTGCACGGAGTTCGAGACATGTTTGATCCGAAGAGTTTTCGAATCGATGGTCAGGTGGCGGTGATCACCGGCGCCGGCGCGGGAATTGGTCGCGCCATTGCCGAAACTTTCGGCGCCGCGGGTGCCGTGGTGGTGGTCAGCGACCGCGACGTGGATGCGGCGAAGTCGGTGGCCGAGGCCATCGTGACGGCGGGTGGCAAGGCGGCAAGCATGCCTTGTGATGTAACGAAGGAAGAGGATCTGGCCGCGCTGGTCAGCGGTACGGTGACGAAGTTCGGCAAGCTCACCATCCTGGTCAGCAATGCCGGCGGCGGCGGCCCGAAACCGTTCGACATGCCGATGGCGGAGTTCCGCCGTGCGTTCGATCTCAACGTGTTTTCGCTGTTCCGCCTGGCGCAGCTGGTTGCGCCGGAGATGGCGAAGGCCGGCGGCGGGGCGATCCTGGCGATCACCTCGATGGCGGGCGAGAACAAGAACAAGCGCATGGCGTCGTACAGCGCATCGAAAGCGGCAACGAATCACCTGATTCACAACATCGCATTCGATCTGGGCCCGATGGGCATCCGCATCAACGGCATCGCGCCGGGCGCCACGCGTACGGCAGCGCTGGAGTCGGTGCTGAACGACGATATCGAGAAGGCGATGCTGATGCACACGCCGATCCATCGGCTTGGCGAGCCGCAGGACATGGCGAACGCGGCGCTGTTCCTGTGCTCACCCGCGGCGGGTTGGGTCAGCGGGCAGATCCTGACGGTGTCGGGTGGTGGCGTGCAGGAACTGGATTGAGTTGCCGGCTGTGCAGTGGCTGATCGACGTGGTCATTGGCCGGACTCGTCGTTCGGCCGGGGGAGAAATGACAGTCAGTCATGGCCGTCAGCGGCCATACGAGGCGGCGGCTTCATTCACGCGCTTGTCGTCGTCGAGACGGATATGCACGCGCAGCCAACTGGCGAACTCGGCCTCGGACAGGCCGCCTTCGGCGAGGGCGACGTAGTGTGGATACAAATCGAGATCGTCTGCATCCAGAACGGCATCGTTGAGCATGATGAAAGTTTCGCAGGTCACCGCGGCCGTGCGCTTGTTGCCATCGACGAAAGGGTGATTCCGGGCCAGGCCGAAGGCGAGGCTGGCAGCGAGATCGGCGAGGTCGGGCGGTCGATCGCCGTAGCTATGCAATTGTTGTGGGCGTGCCAGCGCCGAATCCAGCAGGCTTTCGTCGCGCACGCCGGTGCCGCCACCATGTTCGGCGAGTTGGCGCTCATGGATGGCGATGGCGAGCGGTCGTTCGATCCAGATGATCATGGTCATCACCTACTGCGCCAGTTTGTGCAGGAGCGTACGCCGCTTGCGCATGACCTCCTCGGCCACTTCCATCTGCTTGGCCAGGGTGGGGTCGTAGGTGGTGAGGCGGATGCCGTCGGGGGTTTCCAGTGCGAACAGTTCGTCGCCTTTTTCCAGGCGCAGGCGGGCCAGCAGCTCGCGCGGCAGGATGACTCCGGCGGAGTTGCCGATGGTGGTGATCTTGAGTTTCATGACGGCCTCCAAAGAATGGTTATAACGTATGTTATACGTAGATGCCGAGCCAAGTGCAATGCTCCCGGATGCCTTGGTGGGGTGGCGGGCCAGCTTCATGGGCGTTACCGGGCGAGCCCAAAAACAAGGGGCCGCATTCGCATGCGGCCCCTTGGTCTTTTCAGTGCGTGAATCGGCTTACCAGATCTTCACGCGCTGATCGGGCTTCAGATACAGCTTCTGGCCCGGCTTCACCTTGAACGCGGGGTACCACGCGTCGAGGTTGCGCACGGTCAGCGCGCGGAACTGCGCGGGCGCGTGCACGTCGGTGCTGAGGCGCTGGCGCAGCGCGGCATCGCGGATCTTCGAACGCCAGGCCTGGCCGAAGGCGAGGAAGAAGCGTTGGTCGCCGGTAAGGCCGTCGATCACCGGCGCCGGCTTGCCGTCCAGCGACTTGTGATAGGCGATGTAGGCGATGGTGAGGCCGGAAACGTCGGCGATGTCCTCGCCCAGGGTCAGCTCGCCGTTGACGTGCACGCCGGGCAGCGCTTCGTACTGGTCGAACTGCTTGGCCAACTGCTGGGTGGCCGCCTTGAAGTGGGCCAGGTCGGCCGGCGTCCACCAGTTCTCCATTTTGCCTTGCGCATCGAACTCGGAACCGGTGTTGTCGAAGCTGTGGCTGATCTCGTGGCCGATGATGGCGCCGATGGCACCGTAGTTGGCGGCGGCGTCGGACTTCGGATCGAAGAACGGCGGTTGCAGGATCGCGGCGGGGAAGTTCAGCGCGTTCTGCAGCGGCAGGTTCACCGCGTTGACCGTCTGCGGCGTCATCCACCATTCGCCACGATCCACCGGCTGGCCGAGCTTGGCCTTCTGGTGTTCGTATTCGAACTTCACTGCGCGCAGGTGGTTGCCGAGCGGATCATCGGGCTTGATCTCCAGCGAGGCGTAGTTGCGCCAGGTTTCCGGATAGCCCACGCCAACCTTCAGCGTGGTGAGCTTTTCCTTGGCCCTGGCGCGCGTGGCCGGAGTCATCCAGCTCAGCGTGTCGATGCGCTCGCCGAACGCGGCAATGAGATTCTGCACCAACTGCTGCACTTCGGCCTTGGACGAGGCAGGGAAGTACTTCTTCACGTACAGCTCGCCCACGGCATCGCCGAGGTCGGTGTTGGTGGCGCCCACGGCAAGTTTCCAGCGCGGCTGCTGTTGCGGCGTGCCCTGCAGGTTCTTACCGTAGAAGTCGAAGCTGAGGTCGGCAAAGGCCTTCGGCAGCAGCGGCGCCCCGGCGTTGATGGTGTGGAAGGTCAGCAGGTCCTTCCATGCGTCCAGCGGTTCGCTGGCCACCAGCGCGGACAGGCCGGTGATGGCGCTGGGCTGCCACACGTCGATCTGTTTCTGATCGCTGAGGCCGGCGGCGGCGAAGTAGGCGGTCCAGTTCAGGCCTGGCGCCTTCTTGGCGAAGTCGGCCATGTTCCACAGGTTGTTCGCCTTGTGCACGTTCTCGCTGTCGAGCAGGCTTTCCTGCGCCTTGGCGATCTTCGTCTCCAGGTCGAGGATGGTCTTGGCCTTGGCGTCCGCATCCTTGATGCCGGCCTGCTTCAGCAGCGCCACGACATAGGTCTGGTACTTGCCGCGGGCCTCGACCATGTGCGGGTCGGTGGACAGGTAATAGTCGCGGCTGGGCATGCCCAGGCCGCCTTGCAGCAGGTAGGCGACGTGCTGCGACGGATCTTCCAGGCCCTGCGTGACGAACAGGCCGAACAGGTGCTGGGTGTGGAAGTGGGTGGCGTTGATCGGATCGACGTCGGCGCGCAGACGGCTGCCCAGCACGCGGGCCAGATCGTTCTTCGAGTCGATGTCGTGGATGGCCGACAGCTCGTGCTTGAGCGGCTTCAGGCCCAGCTTCTCGATGTTCGCCTCGTTCATGTACGCGGCGTAGTAGTCGGCGATCTTGCGCTCGTTGCTGCCCGGGGCGGCGTGGTCACCGCGCGTGCTGCGGATCAGGTCGGCCGTGTGCTTCTCGGTCTGCTCGTAGATCTTGAGGAAGGTGCCGGTGCTGGAGCGATCATCGGGGATCTTCGCCGTCTTCAGCCAGTTACCGTTGGCGTAGTCGAAGAAATTGTCACCCGGCTTTACCGCGTGGTCGATGCCCGAAAGGTCGATGCCGATATTGCCCTGCTGCGCAGGCGTGGCCGCCCAAGCCGAGGAACCACAAAGCGCGGCGGCGACAGCCGCGGCCAGAATCCATCGTGTGCGTTGCATGTGAGTCACCTCGTGAACTTGGGAGGCCCGCGTCACATGGCAACGCGAGCGACAGGAAAAAGTCGCGCAAGCATGCCACCAGGACGCGCGAAGGGCACGCCGCGACGCGGAAAGCGTTTACGTTGCCGCGAGGGGGACTTCGCTCGTGTACCCGGCTCGGGCCGCTTTTCCAAGGCGGGTTGTCGGAAGCCAGGATGGCGTGCCGGCGGGGACGAGGCCGTCCGTGGCCCCGACGCCGGGATCAATGTCCGTGATCGTCTTTCCTGCCGTCTTTCCCGTGCGGCTCGACCTTGCGCTGTGGCTGTGGACGGGCGGAAGGGCGTGCGTTTTCGTGGCGGACCGGCGCGGCCTGCTCGCGCACGACGGGGCGCACGGGTTCCGGCCTCGGTTCGGCGCGGAACGACTTGGCCGCGGGGTGTGGACGCTCCATCACCGGGGCGGGCCGCTGCGGGGCGCGCGGCAGGGAGTGCGTCGCTTCCGGCATCGCCCGTGGCGCGGTATGACGGACTGGCGGCTCGCGCGGCGCGACTGGCACGGTGGTGTGGCTGTTCACCACCCGCGGCATGGGTTGCAGGTGTCCGCGGGTGGGCCCGGTCACCGGGCGCGCATGAGCGGTCGTCACGGCAGGGCGCATGTCGTAGCTGCCGCGTGTGGTCGGCAGCCTGGCGGCCTGCGGCCTTGGCGCGATCGCCCGCTGGCGCGCGGAGGATTCCGCTGGACGGATGGCGACGGCGTCGCTGCGCGGGCCTGGCACATGACTTCCACGCGCGCCAAAGTCGGGCATGCTCATCGGCTTGTGCGCAACTTGCGTCGGCGTGCGGGCGATGGCGGCGCGGGGCTCGCCCGGCTTCATCGCGAACGCTTGCGCGTTGGCTTCGCCGCGGTTGTCGATGCGTCGATTGTCGATGCGGCGGTTGTCGTTGTGCTGGTTGTTGTTGATCGTGGTGTTGCGCTGGTTGTTGCTGTTGACGTTGCTGTGGTTGTAGATGACGTTGCGGCTGTTGTTGATGTTGTTGGTGACGTAATGGTTCACCACGGTGGTGGAACGCGAGATGTAGGTGGTGTTGTTGTGGATCACCGCCGGGCGTTGCCAGTCACCGTAGTGGCCGCCGCGCTCGCCATCGCGTCCGCGTGCACCCCAGTTCATGCCCCAGCTTTGCCAACCGTAGTTCGAGCGGGCCTCGTCGTGATGGTGTTCGAGCAGCGCGCCTACCAGGATGCCCACGCCAAAGCTCACGGCGCCGACGGTCACCATCTGGCCCGTGCTGTATTCGCGCGGACGCTCATAGACGTAACCGGGGTAGCTGGGCAGCTCTTCGCCGTACACGGTTTGTGCGTCGTACTGTGGCACGTAGACGGTGTCGGGCTGGGCCGGCTGGATCTCGATGATCTGCTCGGGCGCGGGGACCACGGCCGGGCCGTTGTAGACGGGATAGCTGTTGTCGTCACTGACGTCGTCGACCGGTTGCACGGGCACAGTCTGGGTGACGACGCGCATCTGCGCCGAGCTGCGCAGGCTGCCGTGTTGCGTGGCGCGCCGGCGCATGACCTGGATCGCGTTCATCACGTCGGTCGGGTCGTTGACGTAGGCTTCGCCCAGCGCCGTCGTCCAGTCGATGTTCCTGGCCATCTGGTCGAGCACGGAGGGAAACGCGGTGAGGCCCTTCACGCTCGGGTCCCACGGTTGCTGGGCAATCGCGGTCTGCAGGTCGGCGCCTTTCAGGTTCGGATTCTGCACCAGCACGTTGTCGGCACGGGTAATCTGGTCGGGATAGGTCGAGCCGGCCAGTACCTGAGCGATCAACTTGTCCGGGAACAGCGCGATGGGCGCGACCATCTGATAGAGCTGGTCGGCACTGGGCGGTGTGTATGGCGTGGCAGCCGGTGCCGCGGTCGAGCTCGATGCGGCCGGTTGAGCGGGAGAGGATGGCTGGTTGCTGTTGCATCCGACCATTGCCACGACGCTGGCACAGAGCAGTGTGCCAGCGGTCTTGCGTATCCAGGGGTGGCGGTTCACGGGTGTCTCCCGCACTGCGATTGAGTGGTGCAGTCCGTGGTCGACAGAGTCGTGCAACGGCTGCCGCATGCCTGCTGACATGGGGTAGCAGGCGCGCTCAGTATCCGGCGACGAGTTGAACGGCGGCTGTCGAATTCAAGGGCGGCCACGGTGCCGCGCGCGGCGGCGTGGTGACCGTTCAGCAGCCTGGCAAAAAGGCGTTAAGGCAGGCTTGCGCGGTCCTGTCGGAAACCTATTTCTCGATGCGGTAATTGAAGCTGGCGCGGCTGAAATCGGTGGCGTTCTCGGCCTCGAAATTCCAGCGGTGGCTGAGGCGAAAGCGCAGCGTGATGACCTGGCCCGGGTCGAACAGGCCGACGCCGTAGCTGAGGTACAGCCGCGGCGACAGGTACTTGCCGACGGTGAAGGCGGCGCTGCCACCCAGCGCATCGCTGCTGGACACGCCCATGTCCAGGCCGGTCTTCGCACCGATGCTCTTGGCCAGCAGGTCGCCGGTGGCCGAGCCCAGTGCCTGCGCGGCGGCGCCAACCATGTTGCCTTCGCCGCCCTTCACCTGCGACAGCGGCTTGCCGGTGACCAGGTAGGACAGGGCATCGGACTGTTCCATCACCGGGTTGGAGAACACCGTAAGCACGGGACGCCGTGCGGTGCCGGTGATCAGCAGGCCGACTTCCTGGCCCTCGTCGATGGTGGCGTTCGGGTTGAGCTTGCGCACGGCCTTGATGTTGAGGCCGGGGTTGTCCACGGGCGTGCTGGCGAACAGCAACTGGCCGCGCTCGATGTGCAGGTTCTGGCCGTAGGCCTTGTAGGTGCCGCTCACGCTGACCTGGCCCTGGCCGGTGGTGGCCCGGCCCGGACGGTCGTTGACGGTGAGCACGCCGCCAAGGCGACCATTCAAGCCCAGTCCGACCACATGCGTGCGATGGCCAAGATCCACTTTCACCGAGGCGGTGATCGGCACCGGCGTGCTGGCCGTGGGTTGCTGCGGCTGGTCCACGATCACCACGTCGGGCGAGGCCTGGCTGGCACCGCCGCCGGGCAATTTCTCCACGTTCACGTCGGCACTGTCGATGCTGACGCCGCCGCCGACGTTGATGCCGGCGGCGTCCTGCTTCACCACCAGGTCGGGCGAGATCACCACCTTGGCGGCAGGGATGTCGGCGGCGGTGAAGCGACTGCCCTTGAGGGTGATCGACGTAGGTGCCGCGGCACCGATGCCGGCGGTGCCGGCGACGGTGAGCGTGCCTTCGCCGGACTGCACGCTGCCGTCGATACGGAACTGCTTCGCATCGGTGGTCTGCACCGTCATGTGGCCCTTGACAAGCTTGAGCCCGGCATCGGGCACTTCCGCCGCGAAGCCGTCGAGCGTGGCGTTGCCGGTGATCGCGGGTTGCGCCAGCGTGCCGCCAAGCTGGAAGCTGCCATCGAGCTTGCCTTTCACGTCGGCCACGGTATCGGTGAGCAGTTCGACGAAACCGAGCTGGTTGAGGTGAAGCTCGATCTGGCCCCCCAGTGCCTGCTGTTTCCCGGTGATGTTTATCTGGCCATCCAGACGGCCATCACCATCCAGCTTCGCATGTGCCTGGATTTGCTGCGAGGCAGGCGCCAGCGTGGCATTCACGGCGAGATCGTCGTAGCTCAACAACGGTTGGCTTGGATGATCGGTATAGGTGATGCTGCCGTGCGCGGAAGTGATGCTGGCGTTGCCGCTGAGTGCGCCGGCGGCATTGCGGTGCAGCTTGCCGTTGCCGTCCAGTTTGCCATCGGCGCGCATCGGCACATTGGCGATGCCGGCGGCATCCACGAGCAGCGCCAAAGGCAGTGCATGCAGGCGGTAGCTGGCGTCGAGATTGCCACCCTTGTCCTGTTTCGCGGCCACGCACAGCAGGGGATCGCCGGCGGTCAAACACAACTCGGACAGGCTTGCCGCGCCATTGTTCCAGGCCAGCTTCGCCGGTTGCTGCAGACGCCATTCGGGCATGCCCTGTGGGCGCAGGTTGAGCGTGGACAGTGTGCCGTTCCACGCCGAGCCTTTCAGGCCGCCGCGCAGGATCAGTTGTGCGGAAAGTTGCTGGCCTTGCGCGTCGAGCTTCAACTGATGCGTGGCCTGGCTGCCTTCAGCCAGCAGATTCACCTTCTGGAAGGCCAGGCCACCGGCCTGCACGCTGGTCGTATCCAGCTCCAGCTTGCCGGCGGGGTGGCTGATGTCGGGCACGCCGACCACCAGCAGCAACTGGTCGGCTTTCTGTTGTTGCCACACCAGCGACTTGCCGCGCACGTGGCCATTGACGCTCAGCGAAGGCCACAAGCCCTGCACGCGGAAACCGCCGTCGAGCTGGCCACCGGAAGCCGGCAACCAGTCGCCGAGCGAAGCGACCGAGAGCGTCAGCTGGATGTCGTTGCGGTTGCCCGGCTTCGCGTCGATCTGCACGTGGCTTTGGCCGGCATTCAAGGCCAGCTTGCCGTCGACCACCTTGCTCGGCGACAGGTGCAGCTTGCCGCTGCCCTCCACCTTGCGCTGGCGCAATTCGCCGACGAGCTTGTGCAGGTCGAGCGTGGCCTCGGGACCTTGCGGTGTCAGCGTGCCCTGGCTGTCCAGCGCCAGATCCAGCGCGCCGTTCCAGCCGGCGAACAACTGGCCGGGATCGAGCTTCTGCGCGCTGGCCTTGACGTTCCATGCCAGTGCCGGCTGCAGGGTCAGCGTGCCGCTGGCATCGAGGCCGCCTTGCGCCTGCTTGAGTTGCAGCGTGTGCAGGGTGACGAGTTTCGGCGTGCCGTCCAGGTTCAGCGCCAGCTTGGCGAGCTTGCCCGGCGGTCCGATGTCCACGTCGCCTTCGGCATGGTATTGCTCGGCGCTGCCATGCGCGGTGAGGCTGCCGTGGCTGGCCAGCGCCTGGCCGACCAGTTCCGCCGGCAATTGCAGGTTTTTCCATGTGATGGCGAGGTTGCCACTCACCGGCTTCGCGTCAAGCTGCAGTGTGCCACTGGCGTTGAGCGTGCCGGGAACCTGTGGCGAGGACAACTGCAGCTGCTGCAGCTGCAGGGTTTTGTAGTCGCTGTCGAAATGCGCGCTCAACGGTTGCAGGCGCACCGTGTAATGGTTGAGGTCGAGCTGGCCGTTCAACGTGCCGCCGAGCTTGTCGCCGCTGCCGCTGAGGTGTGCTGCCAGCGTCTGCAGCGAGCTGGCGCCGAGCAGTGGCTTGGGGTCGAAGGACGGCAGGTCCAGCTTGGCCGTCCACGGCCATTGGCTGGATTGGGTGAGGTCCAGCGTGAGCGCGGCGGTGGTGGGCTTGGTCAGGGCGATTTGTGCATGTGCTTGCTTGCCGTCGCTGGTGGCGGTCAGCGTACCGGCGTATTCGGTGTCACCCACGCGCCAGGCAAAGCCGGCCTTGCCGTCACCCTTGTAGCGCCGGCCAACGGCAAGCTGGCCCACCAGTTCGGCGTGGCCGTCGGGCGCCTGCAATCCGAGCTGTTTCACCGCAATGCCGGCGTTGGTCCAGCTCGCAGCAAGATCAAGTTGGTTGGCGGCAAACAGCGGTTGCCCGCCCTGACTGATTTTCGCGTTGGCGACGTGCACGCGATCCAGTACCAGCGCAATCGGCGGCTTCAGCGAAAAGCCGCTGGAACTGGGCGGTGTTTCTTCGCTCGCCTTGGGCAGCGCCACATCGACGCCATCCACGTCGAGATCGATCACGTGCAGCCGTTTGCCCAGCAGTGGCCAGAAGCGCCATTCGAGATGCGCTTTCGCCAGCGTCACCACCGTGCCCTTGCCGTCGTCGTAATGTACGCCGGACACATCCAGCGGGCCGAGCAGGCGGCCCTGCGCATGCTTTACCGTCAACGCACCATGCATCGCACCTTCTGCCCGCGCCAGCGCAAAACGCAACCCCGCGCCGGTGTCCAGCAACCACCACAGCAGCACCGTCACGAGCAACAGCAACGCGGCGAAGGCGATGGCGATGCGCTTGAGCCACTTCATGCGTGGGCTTCCATGGGAGGAGCGTGCTTCGCACGAGTATTCGACTGGATTCCGGCCTGCGCCGGAATGACGGTGAGGGGTGTGGTGCGTGAATCGAGATTGGAGCGGTTCGGCTGCACGGAGAAAAGCTGGGAGTGGCAGCTGACGGCAGCCCCTCTCTTGCCTCGGTTATCGGTGACGGCGCGGTGTGGCCGTCGGTGTAACAAGAGGAGCCGCGCCATTTCCAAAAAACCTTGACCGTCAAGGCTTGTAGGGTCGGCGGGTTCCATCAGGCCATTTCTCTGGGTTACTTCTCTTGACTCCGGGCATCCTGCCCTTCGCCCTTCGGGCCAGTTTCGCTGTTTGCTACCGCTCCAGGCGGTAGCGTGGGCCAGCAAAGAAAGGTGGCTCGCTGGCCGGCAGGGCAGCGAAAGCCCGCCGCAGGCGAGCAATCTAGCGTCCACGCCAAAGCCAGCAAAACAAGTCATAAATCCGGCCCGATCACGATATGCAACTCCACCCCATGCCGGTTCCTGTCATGGATCGGCGTGCCCAGGTCAACCCGGATCAACCCCACCGGCGAGCGCCAGCGCAAACCCAGACCAGTGCCGACCTTCGGCCGATAGTCGAAGCCGTCGAAGGCGTTGCCGGCATCGACGAAGGCGGCAATGCCCCAGTTGCGGGTGAAGTAGTGCTCCACCGTGGCGCTGGTCACCAGCAGGTTGTGGCCGCCGATCACGCGGCCGTAGCTGTTCTTCGGGCCGATGGTCTGGAAGCCGTAGCCGCGCACCGAGCGGTCGCCGCCGGCGAAGTAGCGCAGTTGCGGTGGCAGCGCCGCGAAGTCGCTGGTCCAGGTGGTGCCGATGGCGCCGCGCAGGATCAACCGGTCGCGCCGGGTAAAGGCCTGGATCCATTTTGCGTCGGCAGTCACCTGGCTGAAGCGGGCACTGGAGAGCAGGGTGCCGGCGGTGCTGCGCGCGTACAGGCTGAGTGACCAGCCATGGCGCACGAAATCCGGGTTGTCCGCGTGCTTGCGGGTGAGTGAGGCTTCGGCGAACACCAGCTTGCTGCGGCCATGCTCGACGCCGGGCGCGTTGTCCGGTTCGTTGCCTTGCTTGCCCACGGTGAAGGTGCCGATCAGCGCGTGCACGCCCAACGTGCGCACCCAGCCATGCCATTGCCGGGTTTCGTTGCCGACCAGTTCCAGCGTGCGTGATTGCGAGGTGTCGGTATTGGCGTCGCGGTAATTGGCACCGAAGTTGTAGCTGCGCTGGTTCGGCCCGGGCATGGGAATGGAGTAGAGCGTGGACAGCGTCTTCAGCCGCTGCGCCACCACGATCTCGTTCTTCCATTTGTGGCCGCGATTGTTGACCCAGCGCCGCTCGACGCCGCCACGCAGGCCGAAGCCGGTATCTGTGCCGAAGAATGGACCGCCGGTGTAGACGGTGCGCTTGGCCGGCGCCAGCTGCACGTTGACGTCCACGGTACCGTGCTTCGCCGTGTCCACATCCGGCAGCACGTTGACCACCGAGAAATAATCGGCACCGTTCAAGGCCTGCTGCAACGTGAGCAACTGGTTCTGCGAGAAATAGTCGCCGGACTTGAACGGCACGTAGCGTTGCAGGAAACCTTCGCGGAACTGCGAGCCCTCGAAGTGCACGCTGCCGTAGCGATAGCGCGTGCCTGCTTCCCATGCCAGCTTCACCACGGCGCTGCGCTCGGCACGATTCACTTCCACCCGGTGCACCTTCAGTTTGGCATCGAGGAAACCGTCGGCGGTAAGCGCGCCGCTGAGCGCATCGCGATCGGCATCGTAGGTGGCGTCGTCCAGACGCTGGCCTTTGAGGCGTTCGATCTTGTGTGCTGCGTGGCGGATCGAGGAAATCGCCAGCGTGGCCTTGTCGAGCTGGATGTCCACGGCGGTCACCTTGACCGGCTCGCCCGGCTTCACGTGCAAGGTGACCTGCCAGTCCTTGCCGACACGCTTCAGGTCGGCGGTGACGGTGGCGTCGTAATACCCATACGGTTGCAGCGCCTTGCTCGCCTGGTCCGGCGCGCGCTCGTAGAGTCGACGAGCCTGGGCGTCGCTGACCTCGCGCGTGGCGTATTGCGAGAGATCCACGCCGGCAACCACGGCGCCCTTTAGCGGATCCTCGACACCATCCACCACCAGCAACACGCCCGCGTGCGCGAACAGCGGAAGCAGCAGGAGCAGGGCAAGGCCCCAACGGGCGAGACCCGGGCGTCGGGAACGGCGGCGCATGTGAGGGGATCCGTCCTCATTCGGGGGTGTGGGCAGGCGTAGCTTACCCCAGCGTTCGTTGGGTTCTTATGAAAGCAAATGCGGCCGATGGCTCAGCCGGCCGCATCGCCCGAGCGATGTGCGATCCATGCACCGATCACCGCCGAGAAGTAGGGGATCGACTGCGCGGCCAGGATGAAGATCCACAGCTCGCCTTCGATGTAGCGCGTGCCGAAGCCCTTGATCATGCCGATGATGCACAACACCAGCGCGCAGGCCATCAGGCCTTCTTCGCGTACGGGGGCGAACGCGGCGAGGCTGCTCTCGCCGAGGCGACGGCTCTTCGCCGTCACCACGAACGAGGTCTTTTCGCGCGTCAGTCCGTGCAGGATGCCGCGCGCGATGGCGTGCGACAGGCCCATGCTGGCCAGCGAGGCCATCAGCGTGTCGTACCAGCCGCACGGCACGCGGGCGCGATACAGCACGATGCCGAAGATCGCCTTGGCGAAGAAGAAACCGATCACCGGAATCAGGAACAGCTGCATCGGCAGGCTGAACAGATTCGGGAACGCCACCATGCCGGCGGTCCAGAAGATTGCCATCAGGGTGAAGATCAGGTGCAGCGCATCGGCGAACCAGCTGAACCAGCCGGTGAGAAAGTGGAAACGCTGGCCGGCGGTGAGCGGGCCCTTTTGTGTCATCCAGTTCCAGCGGCCCTTGAGGATCTGCATCGCACCGAATGCCCAGCGATAGCGCTGGCTCTTGTACGCCTTGAAGTCGGCCGGGGTCAGGCCCTTGCCCATCAGCTCGTCGACGTAGACCAGCTCGTAGCCGGCATGCATCAGCCGCAGGCCCAGCTCGGCATCCTCGCAGATGGTCCATTCCGACCAGCCGCCGGTGCCTTCCAGCGCACTGCGCCGGACCATGGTCATGGTGCCGTGCTGGATGATCGCGTTGCGCTCGTTGCGGTGGTGCATGCCGATGCGGAAGAAACCGTCGAACTCCCACGCGGTCATGCGGCGGAAGCGGTTGTGCTCGAAATCGCGGTGCGCCTGCGGGCACTGCACCACGGCCACCTTGGGGTCGTGGAAGTGGCCGGTGAGGGCGGCCAGCCAGTCGGGGCGCACCACGTAGTCGGCATCGATCACCGCCACCACGTCGGCCTCGGGCGCGGTTTCCTTCAGGCCGAAGTTCAGCGCGCCGGCCTTGAAGCCTGGCCATGGTTCCAGGTGGAAGAAGCGGAAGCGCTTGCCCAGCTTCTCGCAGTACTCCTTCACCGGACCCCATACCGCCGGGTCCTTGGTGTTGTTGTCGATCACCAGCACTTCGTAGTTGGCGTAATCCAGCTCGGCCAGTGAATCCAGGGTGAGCTGGACCATCTCCGGCGGCTCGTTGTAGCAGGCCAGATGGATGGATACGAACGGCTGCTTCTCCGGCACATCCGGTCGCAACATGCCGGCGTGGCGAATCCACTCGCGCCGCCACAGCACCTCGGTGAACTCGAAGCCGTTGATCAGCAGGATGGCCAGGATCGCCAGCTGGGCCGGGAACAGCAGCACCAGCATGGTCCAGTCGATCCAGTCGAGGTAGAAGTTGAACGGCAGCGTGGCCGACCACACGATCAGCGTGCAGGCCAGCTGGATCAGTCCGCAGAAGAACAAGCGGCCGGTCAGCTTGAAGCGCGCGAAACGCCGCGCGAACCACAGCATCGGCAGCAGTGCCAGCAGGCTGGCGGCCAGCGCCTTCCACGGCCAGCCGGTGTCCTCGGTGACCGGCCCGGTGAACGGGAACTTCAGCTGGCGGTCGGCGGTGAACATGCCCCAGTACGCTTCGGTGCGGCCCGAGAGTTGCTCCTTCCACGGCTGGTCGAACGCCTCCATCACGTAGTAGTCGATGTGGTCGCGCTTGGCCACGTTGAACCACTGGCGCAGGAAGATCGCCTCGTTGGATACGGAGGGCTCGGCGTATTCGTGGCGGTCGCCGTTCGACGGCCAGCCGATCTCGCCCACCACGATCGGCTTGTAGGGATAAAGCTGGCGCAGGTGCTGGTAGCTGCCCAGCGCGGCGCCGATGGCGTCCTTGCGCGGGATGCCGTTCCAGTACGGGAACAGGTGCACGGTGATGAAGTCGACATGGCTGACCAGCTCCGGGTATTTCACCCAGATATAGTCCGGCTCGGCCACCGACACCGGCTGGCGGATCGCCGCGCGCACGCGGTCGACGTAGGCCATCAGCTGCGCCGGCGGGATGTCGTTGCGAAACAGCACCTCGTTGCCGACGATCACCCGGGTGATCGTTTTCGGATAGCGCCGCGCCATCGCGATCAGCGCCTCGATCTCCTTCTCGTTGTTCTCCAACCGCGTGTCGATCCAGGCCCCAGCCAGCACGTGCAGGCCTTCCTTGTGCGCCAGCCGCACCACCTGCGGGTTCTGCAGCATGGAGTAGGTGCGGATGTTGTCGCTGTACTTGTGCAGCAGGTGCAGGTCGCCGGCGATCTGCTTGTCGCTGGGAAAGTCGTTCTGCAGCGGGTTCTGGTAGCGCTGGAACAGCGACACCGCGAAGCCGTTGATGGGGCCGTGCCAGTCTTCCGGGCCGTGCGGCAGGTTGCTCCACCACCACAAACCGATATTCATGGCGGCCACCACCAATGCCAGCAGGATGGCCGTAAACAGCGAGGGTCGACGTGGCGGATTGGAGGGTGTGGCGCTCAAGGAAATTCCCGTGGGTGCCTCTCCCGAGGCAGGCGTAGCCCGGCGAGCTTAACCAATCGGTGGTTGTCCGCTCAATAAAACGTGGGAAATGCAGTCAGCGCTAGGTCAGGGGCTGGCAACCCGGGGAGGGCGAAGCCGTGCCGGCAGGCCCCTGTCCGGGCGACGCGCCCATGCGCCGGGACGGCGGCGAGGGCGCGTCGCAAACCGGCTGGTCAGCTCATTTCAGCAACGAACGCAGCATCCAGGCGGTCTTCTCGTGCTCCTTCAGGCGGCCGGTGACCATGTCGGCAGTGCCTTCATCGCCGGCCTTGTCGGCTGCCTTGATCGTGTCGCGCGCGGTGGCGGCGGCGATCTCGTGGCCTTCGACCAGCTGGTTCACCATTTCCTTCCATTCCGGCACGCCGGACTCTTCCTTGATCGAGGTGAGCTTGCCGAACTGGCTGTAGGAGCCGGGGGCGAACACGTCCAGCGTGCGGATGCGCTCGGCCACTTCGTCGGCGGCCAGCCACAGTTCGTTGTACTGGGTCTCGAACATGGCGTGCAGGCTGTTGAACTGCGGGCCGGTCACGTTCCAGTGGAAGCTGTGCGTCTTCAGGTACAGCGAGTAGGTGTCGGCCAGCAGCTTGGACAGGTGCTTGGCCACCACCTCGCGGTCTTTCTTGGCGATGCCGATGTTCAGGGCCATGGGTTGCTCCTTGTGGGTATCGATGGGAGAACGTTTCGTCGCCATGGACATTAGCGGCTCGCCCGGTGACGGGGAAATGAATCTTTGCGATGCCGCTGATAGTCACCGGCTATCATGTCGGGCTGCATGAATACGAAGCCCGACGCCAACGCCCGAACCGCCACCGATCCCCGCCTGCGCGAGATGCGTCGGGCGCTTGATGGCGTGTGCAGTCGCGACTTCGGACGCCTGCTGGGGCGGTGGCGCGGGCTGTCGAAGCGCCCCGACGACGCCAGGCTGGCGGCGCTGGGTATCGATATCGAGGCTTCCGCGGCCAAGCGCCGCGCGCGGGTCGAGGCGAAGCCGGCGATCCGGCTGGACGAATCGCTGCCGATCACTGCGCGTGCCGACGACATCGTCAAGCTGATCCGCGAGCACCAGGTCGTGGTGATCGCCGGCGAGACCGGTTCGGGCAAGACCACCCAATTGCCCAAGCTGTGCCTGGCCGCCGGTCGCGGCGAAGCCGGTCTGATCGGTTGCACCCAGCCACGCCGCTTGGCTGCACGTTCGGTGGCACGCCGGGTGGCCGAGGAGCTGGGCACCCAGTTGGGCGAGCAGGTGGGTTTCCAGGTGCGCTTCACCGATCAGGTGAGCGAGCGCACGCTGGTGAAGTTCATGACCGATGGCATCCTGCTGGCCGAGACGCAGGGTGATCCGTGGTTGTCGGCCTACGACACGATCATCATCGACGAAGCGCACGAGCGCAGCCTCAACATCGACTTCCTGCTCGGCTATCTGAAACGGCTGGCGTTGAAGCGGCCGGAGCTGAAGATCATTGTCACCTCGGCCACGATCGACACCGCGCGTTTCGCCGAGCATTTCGGCGACGCGCCGGTGGTATCGGTGGAAGGGCGGGCGTATCCGGTGGAGTTGCGCTGGCGACCGGTGGATGGGCCGGTGACGTCGGGAGGCGATGCGGTGTCCGCGCCCGCGAAGGGCGGTCGCGGGCAGGGCGCGTCATCGCGGCAGGGCATGCAGCAGGGCAGCGCCGAACACGTGGCTGCCGTGCTCGACGAGATCATTGCCGACCGCAGCCTGGGCCGTGGCCCGGGTGACGTGCTGGTGTTCCTGCCGGGCGAGCGCGAGATTCGCGACGCGCATCTGCTGCTGTCGCGCCGGCAATACCGCGAGACGGAAATCCTGCCGCTGTACGCGCGACTGTCCGCCAGCGAACAGGATCGCGTGTTCAAGCCCGGTCCGAAGCGGCGCGTGGTGCTGGCCACCAACGTCGCCGAGACCTCGCTCACCGTGCCGCGCATCCGTTACGTGGTCGACACCGGCAGCGCGCGCGTCAAGCGTTACAGCCAGCGCAGCCAGATCGAGCGGCTGCACGTGGAATCGGTGTCGCAAGCCGCGGCGGATCAGCGCAAGGGCCGCTGCGGTCGCATCGGCCCGGGCATCTGCTATCGCTTGTACGACGAGGCCGACTTCGACGCGAGGCCCGAATTTTCCGATCCCGAGCTGCTGCGTTCCTCGCTGGCCAACGTGATCCTGCGCATGCTGGCGCTGAAGCTGGGCGAGGTCGACGGCTTTCCGTTCCTCGACGCGCCCGATCCGCGCGTGGTGGCGGATGGCTACCGGCGCCTGGCAGAAATCATGGCGATCGACGAGCAGCGCGTGCTCACGCCGATCGGGCGCATGCTGGCGCGGTTGCCGATCGACGTGCAGCTTGCGCGCATGCTGGTGGAAGCGGAAAAGCTGGGAGCGCTGCGCGAACTGCTGGTAGTGGTGGCTTTCCTCAGCATCCAGGACCCGCGCGAGCGCCCGGCCGACGCACGCCAGCAGGCCGATGCCGCGCATGCCGCTTTCGCCGATCCGAAGTCCGATTTCGCGGGTGTGCTGAACCTGTGGCGCGATTATCACGCCGCGCACGAGGAGTTCACCCAGTCGAAGCTGCGCGACTGGTGCTCGCGCCACTTTCTCAGCTTCATGCGCATGCGCGAATGGCGCGAGCTGCATCGGCAACTGTTGCTGGTGGTGAAGGAGTTGGGGTGGTCGAGCTCTGCTCCCTCTTCATCGCGGGGCGGTGATGCTGTTTCTCCCTCTCCCCTGCGGGGAGAGGGCCGGGGTGAGGGGCCACGCTCGCGAAGCGCTGGCAGGAACAAGCGTGCTTCGCATGAGCGCTCCGGCAAGCACCCGCCCCTCACCTCAATCCTCTCCCCAACGGGGAGAGGAGGCGAAGGCGAAGAGCGCGTTGTTGATCAACAGGCTGCGGCGGACCACCTCTTCGAGACGATCCACCGCTCACTCTTGGCCGGCCTGCCGACCCAGGTCGGCCGCAAGGACGAGCGCGGCGTCTACCAGGGCACGCGCGAGCGCAAGTTCCAGGTGTTCCCCGGTTCGGCCTTGTCGAAAGTGCCGCCGAACTGGATCTTCTCCGCACAGATCCTCGACGTGGGCGGCAAGGTCTGGGGCATGGCGAATGCACGCGTCGAGCCGGTGTGGATCGAGCAACAGGCGGCGCACCTGCTGCGCATGTCGTGCCGCGATGCGCACTGGTCGAAAAAGCGCGGCTGCGTGGTGGCCTACGAGCAGGTCAGCCTGTTCGGTTTGACCCTGGTCGAACGCCGGCCGGTGACATTCCAGAAACAGGACCCCGCGCTGGCGCATGGCATCTTCCTGCGCGAAGCGCTGGCGCGTGGCGATATCGATTCAAAGGCCGATTTCGTGCGCGCCAACCAGCGCGTGCTGGAGGATGCCCGCGGCATCGAGGCGAAGCAGCGTCGCGAGGGTTTGATCCGCCACGAGGACGAACTGGTCGATTTCTTCCGCGGCAAGTTGCCGGAGGACATTGCCAGCAGTCGCGGGCTGGATGCGTGGTATCGCAGCGCACGCCCTGCCGAGCAAGCCGCGCTGCGCTGGTCGCTGGACGACGTGATGGTGGGCGGCGCCGGGCTCGATCCGAAGGCTTTCCCGGCGATGCTGGACATCCAGCCGGCCGGCAACAAGGTGACGGCGCAGCGCTATCGCCTCGAATACCGTTTCGTGCCTGGCGACGAGGCCGATGGCGTCACCTTGCACCTGCCGCTGGCGATGCTCAATGCGCTGCCGGCGCCGCGTTGCGAATGGCTGGTGCCGGGCCTGCTGGCCGACAAGGTGGCCGAGCTGATCCGCGGTCTGCCCAAGGCGCTGCGCCGCAACTTCGTGCCCGCGCCGGATTTCGCGCGGGCTTTCGCCGAGGCAGAGGCGCCGCGCGACGAGCCGCTGACCAGGGCGCTGGCCACGTTCCTGAAGCGTGCCACTGGCGTGGATATCGAGGCGGGCGAATTTGTCGCCGTCGAGCTGGCGCCGTATTTCCGCATGCGTTTTCGCCTGCATGACGACAATGGCCGCACGCTGGCGGCGGCTCGCGATCTGGCCGCCTTGCGTGCGCAATGGGAAGGCCAGGCGCGCGAGGCGTTCTCGCGCAAGACCGACGTGGAGCTGACGCGCGAAGATGTGGCCAGCTGGGATTTCGAGGAGATTCCGCGCGAGGTGCGCTCGTCCGGTGGCCTGCTGGCTTTCCCCGCGCTGGTCGATCTCGGCGAGACGGTGGCGCTGCGCGTGTTCGAGCGCTGCGACGAGGCGGCCGAGGCGCATGTTGCCGGCGTGCTGCGCCTGTTGCGCAATGCGCTGGCCAGCGACCTGAAGCAGGCGCGCCGACGCTTGCCGATCGGCAACCCGCTGGCGCTGAAGTACGCGCCGCTGGGTGGTGTGGATGGCCTGCGCGAAGACCTGGTCGAAGGCGGCGTTGCCGACATGGTGGCGCGGCTCGATCTCGATGTGCGCACGGCTGGCGCGTTCGAAGCCTTGCATGCGCAGGCCTCGCGCGAACTGTTCGGCGCTGCGGTGGAGCGGCTGAAACTGGCCGAGCCGATCATCGAAGCGCAAGCCGAATTGAAGCCATGGCTGGAACCTCCGCTGATCGGCTTTGCCCGCGCCAGCTATGACGACTTGCGCGAACAGCTCGACGTATTGCTCGCGCCGGGCCTGCTGCGCGAATTGCCGCCGGCGCGGCTGGCGCACCTGCCGCGCTACCTCAAGGCCATGCGCTTGCGTGCCGAGCGCCTGCGCCAGGATCCGGCGAAAGACCAGCAGCGCATGCTGCAGGTCATGCCGTACTGGCGTGAGTATCTGCAGCACCGCGCCGCCGGTGACGAAGGCCTGGATGAACTGCGCTGGCTGATCGAGGAATGGCGCGTGTCGCTGTTCGCGCAGGAACTGAAGACCGCCGAGCCGGTGTCCGCGAAGCGTCTGGCAAAAGCCAGCGCTTCAATAAAACCAGCCTAGCCGAAGCCTCTCCATCCGTTGTCCAGCTACCAGTCAGATTACGAACCCGCTGGGCACGTTTGCTCCTTCTCCCCGCTGGGGAGAAGGTTGGGATGAGGGGTGGGTGCTCGCGAAAAAGCTCATGCGAAGCGTGCTCGCTTCTTCCATCACTTCGCGAGGTTGGCCCCTCACCCCAGCCCTCTCCCCGGAGGGGAGAGGGAGTAAACCTCGCCACTCAATTCGCCGGCTGCACCCGCGCACTGGTGTTGTAGCCCTTCACCTTCAGCAGCCAGCCACCGAGCAGGCCGGGCTTGATGGTGACTGCCGGTGCATCGAGCGTCCTTCCGGTGTTGAGCGAACTGTCGTCCGCCACGCGCCAGCGCTGGCCGTTGGCCAGCACCAGTACGGCGCCGGGTTGCCAGCCGTTGAAATGGCCGGCGATGTGGCTTTCCACCGTGGCGTGCGCGGGGGCGGCATGCGTGGCTGCGGTGGCAGTGGGAGCGGCCGACGCCGGCACTGCGGCGGCGAGTTCGCTGGCGTGCGTGGACAGCCAGGTGGCGAGATAGTCCCGTTCGCCGGCGTTGAGCTTGTCCAGCCCGGCGCGCTGGTAGGCCGTCGCTCCCATTTGCTGGCGCAGCGTGTTGGTCTGCTGTGCATGCAGCGGCAGGCTTGCGGCAAGCAGCAGGGACAGGGCGAGGGCAGGGCGATACGTCATGGTGGCAACTCGTGGAGGGGGGCGTGCCGATTTTCCGCGCAAGCAGCCCTTCAGTCCAAATCCGTAGAATGGGGGCATTACTGAAGGACGAGTCCTGGGCATGGCGCAAGCTCCCTCCATCGCGAAGCCGGACCTGTTGTCGTGGCATGCCCGCGCCGGGGCCGTGCCGGCCGTGTTGGCGGAGGCGCTGGAGCTGTGCCAGGCAAGCGCGGTGAACCAGTCCGAGTGCGTGGACGTGCTGGACCTGCTGGCGATGCTCGGCTGCGATGCGCAGACCCAGGCGGCGGCGCTGTGGTTCGCGCTGGCGCAGGTCGAGCCGGCGCGCTGGGATGCTGTCGCATCGGCGTTGCCAGAGGACCTGCGCCGCCTGGTGGAGGGCCAGCGGGCGGCGGAGAAGGTCTGGGCACTGCATGCGCAACGCAGTGCCGATGGCGGTTCGGAAGGCCTGCGCCGCCTGTTGCTGGCGATCATTCGCGACTTGCGCGTGGTGTTCGTGCTGCTGGCGCGCCAGTTGGCGAAGATGCGGGCCGCCGCCGCGTTGCCCGAGGACGAACGACAGGCGCTGGCGCGACTGACACGCGATATCCACGCGCCGCTGGCCAATCGTCTCGGCATCTGGCAGTTGAAGTGGGAGCTGGAAGACCTGGCGTTCCGCTTCCTGCAGCCGGATGTCTATCGTCGCATCGCGAAGCTGCTGGATGAACGCCGCACCGACCGCGAAACCTTCATCCGCGAGTCGCTGGACGAACTGGGCAAGGCGCTGGCGGACGCCGGTATTCGCGCCGAGCTGGCCGGTCGTCCCAAGCACATCTATTCCATCTGGAAGAAGATGCAGAAAAAGGGGCTGGAGTTCAGCGAGCTCTACGACATCCGCGCAGTACGCGTGCTGGTCGACAACGTGGCCGACTGCTACGCCGCGCTGGGCGTGGTGCACACGCTGTGGCCACACCTGCCGCGCGAGTTCGACGATTACCTGGCACGTCCCAAGGGCAACGGTTACCGCTCGCTGCACACTGCGGTGATCGGCCCGCGCGGCAAGACGCTGGAAGTGCAGATTCGCACCCACGAGATGCATCGCGCCAACGAGCTGGGCGTGGCCGCGCACTGGCGCTACAAGGAAGGCGGCAACGGCGACGCCGAGTTCGAGGCCAAGATCGCCTGGATGCGCAAGCTGCTGGACGCGCGCGCCGAGGATGAGAGTGGTGCGCTGGCGGCCGATCTGAAGACCGAGCTGCTGGAAGATCGCGTCTACCTGCTCACGCCCAAGGGCGAGGTGTTCGACCTGCCGCACGGCGCCACCGTGCTGGACTTCGCCTACCACGTGCACACCGAGGTGGGTCATCGCTGCCGCGGGGCGAAGGTCAATGGCCGCATCGTGCCGCTGACCTTCCAGCCGGTCAGTGGCGATCGCGTGGAAATCCTTACCGCCAAGCTGGCCGAGCCCAGCCGCGACTGGCTCTCGCCGCATCACGGCTACCTCAACACGAATCGCGCGCGGGAAAAGGCGCGCGTATGGTTCCGGCGCAGCGCACAGGACGCCAACCTCGCCGCCGGCCGTGCCTTGTTCGAGCGCGAACTGAAGCGCCTGGCGCTGCCCGAGGCGGACATCACGCGGCTGCCGGCGCAGTTCCATCTGAAGACGCACGACGAACTGCTGGTGGCGCTGGCGCTGGGCGAGATCACCGCCGGCCAGATCGCACGCGTCCTGCTGGAGGCCACCCAGCCGGCACCGGAAATCACCCAGTCAGCGGCGCCGGTCACTTCGCGACACCATGTGCTCGACCACACCGCGCTCAGCATCGAAGGCGTCGGCAACCTGCTCACCACGCTGGCGCGTTGCTGCCAGCCGTTGCCCGGCGATGAAGTGCGCGGCTACATCACCAAGGGGCGCGGTGTGTCGGTGCATCGCGCCGATTGCGCCAGCCTGGCGCGGCTGGCCCGGCGCGAACCGGACCGGGTGATCGAGGTGAGCTGGGGCCGTGCCGCAGTGCAGGCATACGAGGTGGACATCGAATTGCGTGGCTACGAACGCAAGGGCCTGCAGAAAGACGTGGCCAGCGTCATCAGCAACGCCAGCGTGGGCATCATCGCCTCGTCCAGCCGGCTGTTCACCCGCAGCGGCGAAGTGGAGATGCGCTTCACCCTGCGCGTGCGCGACTACGAGCAACTCTCCACCTTGCTGGACCGGCTGGTGGCCTTGCCCAATATCGTGGATGCACGGCGCATCGGTGCCCGTTGAGCCACCGGCGGGGCGTCGCGGCGGAACCGATGCCCGCGGTGGCGGTCACAACGCGTGCAAGCTTCAAGGCTGGCCGGCAGTTGAACGCAGCAACCTTCGGCGCGGGCGCGCCGGCGGGGCGATGTTAAGCTCCCGTGCTTGAACCAGACGGCTTTTCAAGTGAATCCATGAGCGGACATCGCGACCCGCACGCACCCGGCCCGCAAGGCCGTACCGAACCGAAGCTGGGTGATCTCGATCATCTGGACGGCCCGCCGCCGCCCGCGCACGACGGTTTGCCGCCGTTGTCGGTGGAGCCGGAGCATCGCCGCGCCGCCGCGCCGGCGAAAAAAATGCCGCGCGAGCGTCGCCGCGGCTGGCTGGTTCCTCTGTTCGCGCTGGTGCTGCTGGCGCTGATCGTGGTGCTCTGGCTCAACCAGGGCAACCTGCGCGCACTGATTCCGCGCACCGATTTCGATGGCGTGCTGCATCGCGCCGATGTCGCCCTGCAGGAAGGGCATCTGGATGGCACCGATGGCACCAGTGCCCGTGAATTGTTCGAGGCGGCGCGTGCGCTGGAGCCGGACAATGACCGCGCACTCAACGGCCTGCACGAAGTCGGCGAGGCCGAAGTGGCGCGCGCCGATGCCGCGCTGCAGGCCGGCAAGCTCGACGAGGCCGACCAGGCCCTTACCGCCGCGCGCGAATTGCTCGGCGGCGGCAGTGACGTGGATCGGCTGACCCAGGCACTGGCCAAGGCGCGTGGCGCCAACGGGCAGGGCGATGCGCTGATCGAACAGGCGCAGCAGGCCTTCGCCGCCGGCAAGCTGGATGGTCCGGATGGCGCGGGCCCGTTGTACCAGCGCGCGCTGGCCAGCGGTTCCAACCATGCGGTGGCCAAGCATGGCCTCGACCAGGTCGGTGGCGCCTTGGCCGCGCAGGCGCGCAAGGCGCTGGCCGCGGGCAACCAGGCGGCGGCCAACGATCTGATCGGCCGGCTGGCTGCGCTGCTGCCGAACTATGGCGAGCTTCCGTCGTTGCGCGCGGCGCAAACGCAGCTGCGCCAGCAGTCCGATGCCGCGCTGGCCGCCGACCTGCAGCAAGGCCAGGATGCCTTGCGTGCCGGCAACATCACCGGTACCGGCGACGACACTGCGCTGGCGCACTTCAAGGCGGCGTTGGCGATCGATCCGGACAATGCACAGGCCAAGGCCGGCCTGGGCCAGGTGGCCGCCGCGCTGGTGGTGCAGGCCAATGCCGCCATCGACGGTGGCGACAACGCGCAGGCGAAGCAATTGCTTGACCAGGCCGCCGTATTGGCGCCGAAATCGGCCGACCTGCTGGCTGCGCGCTCGCGGCTTGGCGCGGCTCCCACGTCCGCACCGGCGTCGGCCGACGGTGCCGCCGATGCCGGCATGACACCCGCGCAACTCAGCCCGCAGCAGAATGCCAAGGTGGCCGAGCTGGTAAGGCGTGCGAAAGCCGCCGCGGCACAGGGCGAGATCATGGCGCCGCCGGGCGACTGCGCCTACGACCTGTACCGCAGCGCGCTGGCCATCAACGGCAATGACGCGGCGGCACGTGCTGGCCTGCAGGCCCTGCCGGCACTGGTCTCGAACCAGTTCGGGCAGGCCATGGCCGGCGGCAACCTGGGCCGTGCCGGCAACCTGCTTGCCACGCTGGACAATCTTTCGCCGGGCGATGCCAGCCTGTCGCCGTTGCGCCAGCGGCTCGCCGGCGCGTGGCTGGACCAAGCCCAGCGCCAGCTCGACAGCGGCGACCGCAGCGGTGCCGCGCAATCGCTGGAACAGGCGCGCAAGCTGGCGCCGAACCATCCGCGGGTGCAGGAGCTGACCGAACGCATGCAGGGCGGTACATGACCGTCCTGGTTTTCGGGGGCAGCAGCCAGATTGGCCATTTCCTGTTGCCGGCGTTGTGCGAACGCGGCGAACCGGTGCTGGCGTTGAGCCGCCATCCGCGTGACGCACAAGCCGGGCTGGCCTGGATCGAAGGGCGGCTGCCCGATGCCGTGCCGGCGGTGAAGGATGTTTCCGCCATCATCAGTTTCGGCCCGCTGCAGCCGTTCGCCGACTGGCTGGCGCAGGCCTCGCTGCCACTGGCTCCGCGCGTGATTGCCACCAGCTCGATGAGCGCGGAGACCAAGCGCGCTTCCCCGGTGCCGGCCGAACGTGCCATCTCGCAGCAACTGCGCGACGGCGAAACCGCGCTGGCCGCGGCCTGCGCGCGCCATGGCTGCGCCTGGACGGTGCTGCGGCCCACGCTGATCTACGGCGCCGGACTGGACAAGAGCCTGACCCCGATCGCGCGCCGGGCCTCGCGCACGCGGCTGTTCCCGTTGCCGGCCGGGCACGGCTTGCGCCAGCCGGTGCATGCCGCGGATATCGCGCTGGCCGTGCTGGCGGCGCTGGACGCGACATCATCGGCCGGTCGCGTGCTGTCGCTGGGCGGTGGCGAACGGTTGCCGGCGGCCGACATGTTTGCCCGCGTGCGTCGAAGCCTGCCGGTGGCGACCGTACCGCTGCCGCTGCCGGCGTGGCTGCTGCGCGGCGCCCGGCGCGTGCTGCCCCGGCTGGCCGGTCCGATGGGGCGACTGGAATCGGACCTGGTGGCGGACAACACCGAGCTGACCCGCCTGCTTGGCGTGACGCCGCGGCCGTTCCGTCCCGATGCCGACTGCTGGCAATCGCCGCCTTCGGTTCGATCCTGAGTGATCGGCGCGACGGGGACATCGGCGTCATGCAGCCACGATTGCCACGATTTCCGCCCCGCTTCGCCCGGGTCTTGCCCGCGTCGCACGGGTGGCATTCATCCGCGCGCCGGGTAGGTGGTCCTATGATCGAGTTGTTGTCTCACCGGATATCCCCACGTTGGCCTTTCTGACCCGAACCCGAGCCGCCGTCCGCGCCAGCTGGCCGTGGCTGCGCGTTCCCTTCTGGATTGCCCTCGGCCTGTTCTTCGGCTTCCTGTTGCCGTACACGCTGGTACTCAACAAGCGCGTGCAGGATCGCTTCGAGGACCTGGTGTTCGCCGTGCCCACGCGCGTCTTCGCGCGGCCACTGCCGCTGGCGGCGGGCGAGCCGATGACATCGGCGGCGCTGAAGCTGGAGCTGACTTTCGCCGGTTACAGCGATGACGGCCACGGCGAGGTGCCAGGCAGCTGGACCAGCAAGGGCTCGACCTACGTGATTTCCTCACGCGGCTACGTCGATCCCGATGGTGGCGAGTTGCCCAAGCGCATTCGCGTGACGCTGGGCAAGGGCGATATCGCTTCGGTGCGCGACGCGGCCAGCAACAAGCCGATCAAGCTGACCCATCTCGATCCGGCACGCATCGCGACGGTGTACGGCGCCAAGCAGGTGGATCGCCGCATCGTGCATCTGGCCGACGTGCCGCCGTTGCTGGTCAGCGGCCTGCAGGCGGTGGAAGACCGCAGCTTCAAGAACAACATCGGCATCGATTTCACGGCGATCCTGCGTGCGGCCTTCGCCGATCTGCGCGCGGGGCATTCGGTGCAGGGTGCCTCGACGCTGACCCAGCAACTGGTGCGCAACCTGTTCCTGAGCCGGCGCCAGACCTTCACGCGCAAGTTCAACGAAGCGCTGATGTCGATCCTGCTGGATCTTCACTACAGCAAGGGCCGCATCCTCGAGGCTTACGTCAACGAGGTGTTCCTTGGCCAGCAGGGCAACCAGGCAGTGCACGGCTTCGCGGCGGCCTCGGAGTTCTACTTCGGTCGCCGGCTGCAGGATTTGCGTCCGCAGGAAATCGCCATGCTGGTCGGCATGGTGAAGGGGCCGAGCTACTACGATCCGCGTCGCTATCCGAAGCGTGCGCTGGCGCGTCGCAACCTGGTGCTGCAGGTGTTCGCCACCACCGGGTTGCTGACCCCGGCGCAGTCCCAGGCCGCGCAGGCGACGCCGCTGGATCTGGTAAGCAACGGCCAGTTGCCGCACAACCGCTTCCCGGCCTTCATGCAGCTGGTACGCGCGCAGATCACCAACGATTTCGACGGGGACACCTTGCGCAAGGGCGGCCTGTCCATTTACACCACGCTCGATCCGGCTGCGCAGCTGTATTCGGAGCAGGCCATCGATCAGACGATGAAGAGCCTGGGCAAGCGCGCCAACGGCGTGCAGGCGGCCGGCGTGGTCACCGACTCGCAAACCGGCAGCGTGCTGGCCGTGGTCGGCAGTCGCACGCCGGGCGACCAGGGTTTCAACCGTGCGCTGGATGCGCGGCGGCCGATCGGCTCCACCATCAAGCCGTTCGTCTACCTGGTGGCGCTGACCAATCCCTCGCGCTGGAACCTGGCGACGGCGCTGGACGACAGCCCGATCAACCTGCGCCAGCCCGACGGCACGATGTGGACGCCGCACAACGACGACAACCAGAGCCACGGCATGGTGCCGATGGTCGATGCGTTGGCGCATTCGTGGAACCTGGCCAGCATCCGCCTCGGCATGACCGTGGGCTTGTCGCGCATCCAGGCGTTCCTGAAATCGTTCGGGCTGGATGATGTCAGTCCCGGCCCGTCGCTGCTGATCGGTGCCATCGACCTGGCCCCGATCCAGGTGGCGCAGATGTACGAATACCTCGCCTCCGACGGTCACGCCCTGCCGCTGCTGGCGGTGCGTGGCGTAGTCGATGGCCATGGCCAGACCATCAAGCGTTATGAAGTGCGCAGCGGCAAGGGCGAATACCAGGAAGCGGTGCGCCTGATCACCTGGGCAATGCAGCAGGTGGCGGTGTACGGAACGGCGCATTCCATCGGCGACTCGGGCCTGGCGTGGTTGCACGCTGCGGGCAAGACCGGCACCAGCAACCAGATGCGCGACAGCTGGTTTGCCGGCTTCACCGGCGACCGCCTGGCGGTGTTCTGGATGGGCCGCGACGACAACAAGCCGACCACGCTGTTCGGTGCCAGTGGCGCGCTGCGCGCCTGGCGTGACCTGTTCGCCAAATTGCCCACCGAGCCGCTGTCGCCCGCACCCGGTCAGGGCCTGCAGATGGCCTGGATCAATCCTGCCGACGGCAAGCCCACCGAGCCGCAGTGCGAAGGCGCCAAGCAGGTGCCGGTGGTCGCCGGATCGCTGCCTGCCGATACCGAAGGCTGCTTCTGGCAGCGCATCGGCAACATGTTCGGTGGCGGGTCGAATACACCGGCTCCCGCCACACCCCCCGCTTCCGGAAACCCGTGATCATGTCGAGTCGTACGCTGCGTCGATCTCTTGCATTCTTGATGGTTGCGAGCGGCACTTGCCTGCTGGCTGCGTGCGTGACACCGAGCACGCCACGTCGCGAGGCATCGGTGCCGGTGCCATCGAATGTGCAAATGGTGCAGGCGATCCGTGCGGCGGGCGCGCGCGAGCAGTCGGTGATCAATGTCGATCCGCTGCGCAGTCCCGGGGTGATGTCACTGCGCGATGCCGCGCGCAGCGATGAAGCGAGCGGCCACTATGCCGATGCCGCCAGCAAGCTCGACCAGGCGTTGAAACTCAGCGTCAATGCACCCGACCTGTTGCAGGATCGCGCCGAGGCGGCGGTCTATCTCGGCGATTACGCCACCGCCGAGCGGCTGGCGCGGCAGTCGTGGTCGCTCGGCCCCAAGCTCGGGCCGTTGTGCGCACGCAACTGGCAGACCGTGGTGGAACTGCGCCTGCACGCCGGCGACGCGGCCGGGGCTGCGACCGCGCGCCAACAGCTTGCGACCTGCCACAAGCCCGACGTGTCGCGTTTCTGAGAGCCTGTTCAACATCCTGTTCACCCCTCAATCTTTGCGAAGCAGGCGCGGATTTGTAGGAGCCCGCCCGCGGGCGATGCGTTTGTGGCATGACGTCCGCAAGCCTGAAAAGCATCGCGGCTGAAACTGCTCCTGCCGGTGGGACGTACGCTTGTTGATGAGAGGTCCTGGATGGGGCGCGTGGCTCGGGTGGCGGGCCTGGTTTCACGTAGCGACGCCACTCGGCGATACTTGCCGGATGATCGATCATGATGATTCGGCCGACGATGCGGCAGCGTTGCTCGGCCCCGATGGCCCGTTTGCGCGCGAACTGCCCAACTTCGCACCGCGCGCCGAGCAGCAGGCGATGGCGCAGGCGGTGCAGCATGCCATCACCGAGTGCGAAACGCTGATCGCCGAAGCGGGTACCGGCACCGGCAAGACTTACGCCTATCTCGTGCCCGCCTTGCTGTCGAACCAGCGGGTGATCGTTTCCACCGGTACCAAGGCCTTGCAGGATCAGCTGTATTTCCGCGACCTGCCGCGAGTGAAGGCGGTGCTCGGCACGCGCCAGAAAACTGCACTGCTGAAAGGCCGCGCCAACTATCTGTGCCTGTACAGGCTGGACCAGACCGTGCGTGAAGGTGCGAATTTCGACAAGCCGCAGGCGGCGCAATTGGCGGCGATCCGCGCGTGGTCGGCGCGCACGCGCCACGGCGACCGCATGGAGCTGGCCGAGGTGCCGGAAGAGTCGCCATTGTGGCCGCGCGTCACCTCCACGCCGGAGAATTGCCTGGGCGTGGAGTGTCCGTTCTATGACGATTGCCACGTGGTGAAGGCGCGTCGCGAGGCGCTGGAAGCGGATCTGGTGGTGGTCAATCACCATCTGTTGTTTGCCGATCTGGCGCTGAAGCAGGAAGGTTTCGGCGAGATCCTGCCTGGTGCGCAGGCCTTCATCCTCGATGAGGCACATCAGGTGCCTGAACTGGCCGGGCAGTTCTTCTCGCAAAGTGTCAGCGCGCGCCAGCTCACCGACCTGGCGCAGGATGCACTGCGCGAATGCAGTGGTGTCACCGGCGCCATCGGTCTGCTGCTGGAGCCGGTGGAGGCCTTGCAGGATGCACTGCGTCAGCTGCGCCTGGCGATGGAGCCGCTGCCCGTGCGCGGTCCGTTCCAACTGATGGATGCGCGTGCCGACGTCCACGAAGGCCTGCACGACCTGTGCGAACTGCTGGCGGCGTTGACCGATCTGCTCGCGTCGCAGGCCGAACGCTCACGCGGCTTTGCCAATGTGCACGAGCGCGCCGCCGTGCTGGGCGAGCGGCTGGAGCGCATCACCGAAAGCGCAGGCGAGCAGGACGTGCGCTGGTACGAACGTTTTCCGCGCGGCTTCGTGTTGTATGCCACGCCACTGGACCTGGCCGCGCCGCTGCGCGCGATGCGCGAGCGCACACAAGCCGCCTGGATCCACACCTCGGCCACCTTGTCGGTGGCCGGCAGTTTCGAGCACTTCGCGCGCCAGTTGGGACTGGACGATCCACAGACCCTGCGCCTGGACAGCCCGTTCGACTATGCGCGGCAAGCCCTGTGCTATCTGCCTGCCGGGCTGCCCGATCCGAACGCGCGCGACTACACCGAGCGCGTGCTCGATGCCGTGTTGCCGGTGCTCGAAGCCTCGCATGGCCGCGCCTTCCTGCTGTTCACCTCGCACCGCGCGTTGCGTCGCGCCGCCGAGCTGCTGGCCGAGCGCGTGTCGTGGCCGCTGTTCGTGCAAGGCACCGCACCGCGGCATCAACTGCTGGAAGAGTTCCGCCATTCGGGCCACGGCGTGCTGCTCGGCGCCGCCAGTTTCTGGGAAGGCGTGGACGTGGCCGGCGAGGCGCTCAGCGTGGTGGTGATCGACAAGCTGCCGTTCGCCGCGCCAGATGATCCCGTGTTGCAAGCACGCCTCGAAGCGCTGGAAAGTCAGGGCATCAACCCCTTCATGGGCTGGCAGGTACCCACCGCCGCGATCGCGTTGAAGCAGGGCGCCGGCCGCTTGATCCGCGACGTGCACGATCGCGGCGTGCTGGTGTTATGTGACCCGCGACTATCCAGCAAAGGCTACGGCAAGTTGTTCCTCGCCAGCCTGCCGCCGATGCCGCGCACGCGGGCGTTGGGGGATGTAACGGCTTTCTTTGGCGATACCCCGGCAGGTGGCCAGGCATAGCCGTTCGTTGATGGCTTGAAGGGTGGTGCGCTGGCTTTGATGCAGGCGCGTGCGCTTGTCGCTATGCGTGGCAGCTTCTGCCTGTCTCAGGCAATGGCGGCGACAGGCAAGGGTGGCAACGCGGGTGTTTGCTGGCTCCAGGCGGCTTCCTGCATGTTCCACAGGCTTCCCACGATATGCACGAACAACAGGGTGGCTATCAAAAACAACACCATGCCCGTGATTTCCACGTTGCTCGCGGCAAGTACTGCGTTGGCGCCGTGGGCCTCACGAAGCATGACCGATTTGACTTGGCCGGCGATGCCGGCGAACAAGTGGGTCAACCACCACAGCAACAGGCAGGGGCCGGTTCGCACGGTGCTCCATTGTGCGGGCGCACGGCTCGCTTGCCAGACTTCTCGCATCGCGCGGTACGGCATCACCAGGTTGGCGACGGGCACGAAGAACCAGCCTACCGTCCAGCCTGGCGAGGATTCGAGCCCTTTTGCACCGAGCGCTTCCGTGTTGCTGGCGGCACGATGCAGCCAGATAAAGAACAGTACGATGTTGAGTAGCAGCAGTGCGCCGTAACCGACGTCGAGCACCATTTGCAGCCGGTTCGCGCCATGCATGCCCATCAGCAGCAGCGAAGGGTTTTCCACGGCGCCATCGCGGATCAGGCGCAACAGATGGTTGACGTAAAGATCGATGCCGATGTTGCAGACCACGATGAGACCTGTCACGCAGGCAATCCCGCGCACCCAGTTGGTCAGCACGCCGAGCTGACGAAAGCTGTTGTTCATCCCCGAGTTCCCCTGTTTCTCCCGGGCGGCAGCATAGCAATTTGCCGAGCCCCGGGAGGGTGGAAAACCGGATCGGGGTGGCTTCAGTGTTCCCGCAACGTGCGCCCGTAGGCGTGCACTTCATCCACCAGCACCTTCATGTGCTCCGGATCGACTTCGGGCGTGATGCCGTGGCCGAGGTTGAAGATGTGACCGGGATGGTTGCCGTAGCTGTCGAGCACGGCGCGGGCTTCACGGCGGATCACGTCGGGCGAGGCGCGCAGCACGGTGGGGTCGAGGTTGCCTTGCAGCGCCACCTTGCCGGCGACGGCGCGGCGGGCGTCGGCGAGGTTGACGGTCCAGTCGACACCGAGTGCAGCACAGCCGCTGTCAGCCATCTCGGCCAAGTGCTGGCCGGCGCCCTTGGAGAACAGGATCACGGGCAGGTCGCGTGCGTGCGCGTCGGCCTGCAGTGCCGCGACTACCTGCTGCATGTAGCGCAGCGAGAATTCGCGGAAGGCGGCGGGGCCGAGCATGCCGCCCCAGGTGTCGAAGACCATCAGTGCCTGCGCGCCGGCTTCGGCTTGCGCGGCGAGGTAGCTGGCGACACTTCGCGCCAGCACGTCGAGCAGGCGGTGGGCGAGGGCGGGATCATTCCAGCTCAATGCCTTGAGCAGGGCGAAGTCGCGCGAGCCGTGACCTTCCACCATGTAGCAGGCCAGCGTCCACGGGCTGCCGGCGAAGCCGATCAGCGGCACGCGGCCGTCGAGCTCGCGGCGGATCAGCCGCACCGCATCCGTGACGTAACGCAGTTCGCCATCCATGTCGGGCACGGCGAGTCTGGCGATGTCGGCGGCAGTGCGCACGGGATGCGCGAACTGCGGACCTTCACCCTGCGCGAACGACAGGCCCAGGCCCATCGCGTCGGGAATGGTGAGAATGTCGGAGAACAGGATGGCGGCGTCGAGGTCGAAGCGCTGCAGCGGTTGCAACGTCACTTCGCAGGCGAATTCGGGGTTTTGCGCCAGGCCCATGAAGCTGCCGGCGCGTTCGCGCGTGGCGCGGTACTCGGGCAGGTAGCGACCGGCCTGGCGCATCACCCAGATCGGGGTGGTGTCGACGGGTTCGCGACGCAGCGCGCGCAGGAAACGATCGTTCTTCAGGGGTGCATGCATGTCGGTCAACGTCCGTGGGGACCGTCGAGGCCCTGGCTGAACATCAGCCGGTAACCGCGCTTGAGTTGGCTGTCACGGGCTTTTTCGAAGGCGGCCATGGCAGCGTCACGCTCCAGAAACTGCTCGCGCCGCAGCGTGGCCTTGCCGCCTTGCGTGCCGGTCTCGCGGTACAACGTCCAGCCGCCGAGCAGATCCTGCTCCAGCACGATCTGGACGTAGCGCGGCGCATCGGCCGACGTGGGCTGGGTTTGCAGGTAAAGGCGCATGAAGGGCCAGTGGGCAGTGCCTGGGATCAGACAGTGTAAAGGGCTGCAAGGCGGCGGGCGAGGGGCGTCCTGCCGCGGATGCTCCCCGTAGGAGCGCACCCTGTCCACAAGGGACTTCCTGCGGTCGTGCGCGAAGGCTCTTGGTCGGGTATCGCGAAAAGCCTTTCGCGCACAGGGTGCGCTCCTACAGGGCGGCTTCGAGTACGGTCAGCACCTCGGCTTCGTTCACGCCGGCCACGATCTCGGCGCGACCGATGCCGCGCCACAGGATCAACCGCAGCATGCCGGCGGTGTTCTTTTTGTCCAGCCGCATCAGCGCGAGCAGTTGTTGGGCATCGAAACCGGCCGGCACGGCCACGGGCAGGCCGACGGTTTCCAGCAGCCGCTGCAGACGTTCGGTATCGGCGGCTTCGCTCATCCGCAACCGCTCGGACAAACGCGCGGCCAGCAGCATGCCCACCGCCACGCCTTCGCCGTGCAGCAGGGTGGTGTAGTGGCCGGCGGTTTCCAGCGCGTGGCCGAAGGTGTGGCCGAGGTTGAGCAGGGCGCGTTCGCCCTGTTCGGTTTCGTCGCGTGCCACCACGCCGGCCTTGTAGCGCACCTTGCGCGCGATCGCTTCGATCAGGGTGGCGTCGTCGCGCGCGGCGAGCGCATCGGCGTGAGTTTCCAGCCAGGCGAAGAACGGTTCGTCGCCGATCGCCGCACCCTTGATCACTTCGGCCAGCCCGGCACGGTATTCGCGGTCGGGCAGGGTGGCCAGCGTGTCGATGTCGGCGACTACCGCACGTGGCTGGTGGAAGGCGCCGACCAGGTTCTTGCCGGCGGGCAGGTTGACGCCAGTCTTGCCGCCGACCGAGGAGTCGACCATCGCCAGCAGCGTGGTAGGCATCTGGATGAAGTCGATACCGCGCATCCAGCACGCCGCGGTGAAGCCGGCCAGATCGCCGACCACGCCGCCACCCAGTGCGATCACGCAGGCATCGCGGGTGGCGCCGAGCTGGCCCAATGCCTCCAGCGCGCGGCCGACGTTGGCAAAACTCTTGTGCGCCTCGCCATCGTCGAGCAGGAACGATGACCAGTGGATGCCTTCCAGTCCCTGCGCAACGCGATCGAGATACAACGGCGCCACCGTGGTGTTGCTGAGCACCAGCACGTGACGCCCACGCAGTGCGGTGTGCCAGCGCGCGGCATCACCGAGCAGGCCGCGGCCGATCCATACCGGGTAGCTGCGCTGGCCAAGGGCGACGTCGATGGTGGTGAAACTGTTCGTTGAAGTCATGCCGCGTGTTGCCGTTGCCAGGAGGAGTCGATGAGGGCGATGCAGTGTTCGCTGGAGGCGGTCACGCCTTCGTGCACGGCCGGGATGGCGAGATCGGCGATTTCGCGGTACAGCGGTTCGCGCACCTCGGCCATGGCTTGCAGGCGCGCCTGGCGGTCGTCGCCGGCCAGCAACGGGCGCTGGGTGTCGTGGCGCAGGCGTTTCAGCTGCAATTCGGGCGTGGTCTGCAGCCATGCCACGTAGCCGCGCTCGACCAGGTTGCGACGGTTGGCCGGATCGAGCACGGCACCGGCGCCGGTGGCCAGCAACACGCCACGGCGGCGGCTACACTCGTCTAGCAACGTACTCTCGCGTCGACGGAAGCCGGCCTCGCCCTCGACCTCGAACACCGTGCTGACCGGCACGCCGCAGTGGCGCTCGATTTCCTGGTCCAGGTCGAGGAACGCCAAGCCGTAATGCGCGGCGAGGCGTCGGCCGACCGAGGTCTTGCCGGCCCCGGTGGCGCCGATCAGGAACAGGTTGCAGGATGGGTTCATGGTTCAACTTTAACAGCAGGCGAATGGATGTCCGAACGGATTTTGCTGGCGGGTTGTGGCGACCTGGGTCGACGCGTGGCGGAGCGCCTGCTGGCACGCGGCGACGAGGTGTTCGCGCTGCGTCGGCAACCGCCGGATGACGGCAACGAAGGCATTCGCTGGGTGCGTGGTGATCTGGGGCGGCCGGGCGGCCTCGCCGGCTTGCCACAGGGCGTGACACGGCTGGTCTATCTGCCGACGCCGGATGCGCGGGACGAGACGGCGTATCGCAGGATTTTCGTCGACGGCTTGCGGCACCTTCTCGATGTGCTTGATGGCTCCGCGTTGCGGCGCGTGCTGTTCGTTTCTTCAAGCGCGGTCTATGGCGAACATGACGGCGACTGGGTGGACGAAGACACGCCGGTCGCCCCGCCGGGCTTCAATGGTCGCGTGTTGTTCGAAGCCGAACAGTGGCTGTTGCAACAGGCGGCAGCGATGCAGGTGTCGCCGGTGGTGCTGCGTCTGGCTGGCCTGTACGGACCGGGGCGCCTGCAGTTGATCGAGCGCCTGCGCGCCGGGCTGGCGAAGGTGCCGCGCGAGGTGCCACATTGGGCCAACCGCATCCACGTGGACGATGCCGCGGCGGCGATTGCGCATCTGCTCGACCTGCCCGATGTGCAGCCGCTGTACCTGGGTGTGGATGACACGCCGCTGCCGCTCGACGTGCTGTATGACCACTTGGCGGGCCTGCTGGGTGTGTCGATGCCGCTGACAGGCCCGGCACCGGCCGGTGTCGGCAGCAAGCGCCTGAGCAACGCCCGTTTGCGTGCCAGCGGTTTCGCGCCGCAATGGCCGGACGCGCGCGTGGGCTATGCCGCGCTGCTGGGTGCGTAGCGGTCTGGATCCCGCGCAGGAGCGCCGTGGAAACGATGCCGGAGCGGTTTGCAGGAGCCCGCTTGCGGGCGATGGCTTTGGCTTTGGCTTTCCGGACATTGAAGCAAAAGCATTGCGGCTGAAGCCACTCCTGCACGTCAGGCGGATGCGGCGCCGGTTGCTGTGGCGCCGCCGTTGCGGCCTCAGTCGTGGCCGAGCCCGGTGACGTGGCGTTCGCTGTCGTACTCCACCACGCTGTCGGCGATGGCCGGCAAGGTGGCCAGCGCGTGTCGGCTCAGGCGCTCGAAGTGGGCCAGGAAGCGCGACATGGCTTCGGCATCCATTGCCAACGGAGCGCGGCGGGCGAGCAGGTCTTGCTCCGTTTCGCTGCGCCAGCGGCGCACCACGTCCCAGCCGGGCGCTTGCAGCACGATCAGGGCATCGAGCTTGCGCCACAGCGGCTGGTAGCCGCGCAATTGCTTGTTCACCCACTTGCGCCAGCGGCCGTCGTCATCCTCGTCGCGCTCCAGCGCGTTGACCGGGGTGCCAAGCGCCGCCAGCGGCTGCGGCTTCAGGCCGAGCGCCCAGCCCTCCACGATCACCAGTTTCGGCGGTCGCGTGGCCTTGGGCCAGCGCGAGGGCGGCATGCGGGTATCGCGGCCCTTGTCGAAGCGCGGCCAGGCCACCGGCAGCTTTTCCGAGGCATGCGGCAGGGCAGCCAGTACCGACAGCAGCAGTTCGATCTCGTGGGTGCCGGGCACGCCGCGGGTGCGCAGCAACGGGTGGATGTCGTGCGCCATCGCCTCGCGTTCGCTGCGCGAGTAGTAGAAATCGTCGAGCGAGAGCACCACGGTGGGCCAGCCACGCGACTCCGCCTGGGCCTTCATGACCCGGGCAAGCGAGCTTTTGCCGCTGCCTTGCAGGCCGGACAGGCCCAGGATGTACGGCCGCTGCGCCCGCGCGATGCGGCCGGCGTAGTGGTCGAGCAAGTGGCCCGCCAGGGCCAGATTCTGCGTGCTAGCATCTTTCATGCACGCCATGATGACGTGCGTTCGCCACGATTCAAGACCCATGCTCACATCCGAGATACTGAATACCTTCCGGGAACTGCTGAACGAAGCCGTCGCCAGTGGCGATTCCGAGCCCACGGCAATGAACCTTTCCACCGCTGATACGGCTGGTCGGGTGAGCTCGCGTATCGTGCTGCTCAAGGGCGTCGACGAGCGCGGTTTCCGCTTTTTCACCAATTACGACAGCGACAAGGGCGCGCAATTGCAGGCGCACCCGCAGGTGGCGCTGTGCTTCCACTGGAAGGCCGTGCGCGAAGGCGTGCAGGTGCGGGTGGAGGGCGCGGCCCGGCGCTTGCTGCCGGAAGAATCCGACGCCTACTTCGCCAGCCGTGCCCGCGGCAGCCAGATCGGTGCCTGGGCCTCGCTGCAGTCGCAGACGCTGGCCGATCGCGCCACCTTCGAGCAGCGCATGGCGCATTACGAGCACGAATTCGAGGGCCGTGACGTGCCGCGTCCGCCCCATTGGGGTGGTTTCGTGGTGGAAGCCGACCTGATCGAATTCTGGTACGGCGCGAAATTCCGCCTGCACGAACGCGTGCGCTGGAGCCGCCACGGCCAGACCTGGACCCACCGCCTGCTGTATCCGTGATGGCGCGCGACGGTTACCCGCAACGCATCGTCTGCCTGACTGAAGAGCCCACCGAGGTGCTGTATGCGCTGGGCGAGCAGGATAGCATCGTCGGCATCTCCGGCTTCACCGTGCGCCCGCCGCGGGCGCGCAGGGAGAAGCCGAAGGTCTCGGCGTTCACCAGCGCCAAGATCGACGAGATCCTCAAGCTCGAGCCGGACCTGGCGATCGGCTTTTCCGACATCCAGGCCGACATTGCGCGCGAACTGATCAAGGCCGGGGTGGAGGTGTGGATCAGCAACCACCGCAGCGTGGATGGCATCCTCGCCTACATCCGTCGGCTCGGTGCGATGGTGGGTGCGCATGAAAAAGCCGAGGCCTATGCGCAACGGGCCGAGGCGCATATCGCCGAGATACGCGCCGCCGCGGCGAAGTTGCCGCGACGGCCCAAGGTCTACTTCGAGGAATGGGACGAACCGATCATCACCGGCATCCGCTGGGTGGCCGAGCTGATCCAGATCGCCGGCGGCGATGACGCCTTTCCCGAGCTGGCCCGCGAATCGCTGGCGAAACAGCGCATCCTGCCCAACGGCGACGAAGTGGTGCGTCGCGCGCCGGACATCATCCTGGGTTCGTGGTGCGGCAAGCGCTTTCGCCCGGAGAAGGTCGCCGCGCGGCCGGGCTGGGACACGATTCCCGCGGTACGCGACGGCGAACTGCACGAGATCAAGTCACCGATCATTTTGCAGCCTGGACCGGCCGCGTTGTTCGACGGGCTGGATGCGATCCATGCGGTGATCGCGGCGTGGGCGCAGCGCTGAGCGTGCTGGCCTTTGCCTCGACATGCCGTTCGTCTGCTCGTCGTTCCTGCGAAGGCAGGAAGCGCTTTTCAACAGGTGAATGTCTGGTCACCCAGTGCCTTTGCTAGCTATCTGCACTGACTTGGCGTCGAGCCCCCAGCTTCCGATCCGCCGCTCGCCCTGAGCGTAGGCGGGTGACGTCGAAGTCGAAGGGCATCGCCCTCATGGCGCTTCGGCTTTCCCGCGCCTCAAAGCCGTGTGCGCTCGCTGACGCGAGCTACGCTCAGCACGAACGTTTGGTGGACCGCCGTGCAAGATCGTGTAGCGTGCCGGTCCGCAGAGCACCCGGAACTTTTGCACCGTGACAAGCGCGCCATCATGAACCATGCCGTAACCGTATTGGTATGTTGCCGCGCGGACAATCTGACCGTTATTCAAGCGCACCGTGGCCACTACGCCGCCGGTGGCGCAGCCCCCACTCATGCCGCCGGCCATCGGCGTAAAGTAATCGGACACAACAACTGCCGGCTGCGGTCGTGACGGCGGCGATGTGGGCTGCTTGGCTGCATCGACCATGAGTGCGGCGGCCACCAGCGCAACAACGCTCCACGCTACTATTGATTTCCATGACAATCGTCCCGGTAACGGCATCACAACTGTCCTGTTATTTAGGAAAAAAGGTGTCAGGGACAATGCCGGTAGAAAAGGAATGACGGAGCAGTCAGGCTTCTCCGTCCAAGCACGAAGACCTTCAGCTACCCATCGCCAACCGCGTCCCCAGATCCAGCAACGGCGCGGCCAGCAGAATCCGTCCCAGCAGCAGCACGATCATCGCCGCGGCGGGGCCGAAATCCATCATGCCGAATACCAGCCGGCCGCGCAGCGGGCGCAGCAGCGGTTCGACGATGGCGCCGAGCAGGTGTTGCAGCGGCTGGTGCGGGTCATTCGACAGCATGCTGAGCAGCGACCAGACGAAGACCAGGATCAGGTAGAACATCAGCACGAAGTCGAGCAGGTCGGCCAGCGCCAGCACCAGCAGCCCGGCGATGTGCGGCATGAAGCCGATCAGCGCGAACAGCACCAGCCGCTTCAGCAGCATCAGCAGCCACGCGACCAGCACGGCGGCGAGGTTGATCCGCCGCCAGTTCGGCAGCACGCGGCGGATCGGCGCCAGCACCGGGTTGGTGGTGCGGTAGACGAACTGGCTGAGCGGATTGCGGAAGTCCGCGCGACCGGCTTCGGCGGCCAGGCGCACCAGGAACAGCACGACCACGGCATCGAAGGCCAGCGTGATCAGCAGGACGAGGGCGTTGAGCAGGTAACTCATGATGAGCTCGATGCGTCAAGGGCGGCGGCGAGTTCACCGCCACGTTGCGTGGCGGCGGCGACGGCGCGGGCGGCGATGCGCGGCAGGCCGTCGGCGGCGAAGCTTTCCAGCGCGGCCTGGGTGGTGCCGTTGGGCGAGGTGACGCGGCGGCGCAGTTCGCCCGGGGCCTCGCCGCTTTCGGCCAGCATGCGGCCGGCACCGAGGCAGGTCTGCACGGCCAGCGCGCGGGCGGTATCGCGCGGCAGGCCCTGCGCGGTGGCGGCATCTTCCAGCGCCTCGACCAGCGCGAAGAAGTAGGCCGGGCCCGAGCCGGACAGCCCGGTGACGGTATCCATCAACGCTTCGTCGTCGATCCAGCGGGTGAGCCCGGCGGCGTCGAGGATGTGCTGCGCCTGCGCGCGTTGCGGTGCACTGACCCGCGCGTTGGCGCACAGCCCGGTGGCGCCGGCGCCGATCAGCGCCGGGGTGTTGGGCATGCAGCGCACGATCGGCAGGTTGCCGAACCAGCGTTCGAGCTGGTCCAGGCGCACGCCGGCGGCGATCGAGATCAGCAGCGGACGCTGGCGCTGCAGGGTATCGCGCAATCCTTCGCGGATCGCCGGCATGACCTGCGGCTTCACCGCCAGCAGGACGACGTCGGCATCATGGATGGCGAGCGCGTTGTCGGCGAAGGTGGTCACGCCGAAGTCGCGGGCGAGGGCTTCGCGCGCCTCGGCCTGCGGCTCGGCGATGCGGATGTCGGCGGCGGCGACTCCGGTTTTCAGCAGGCCGCCGATCAGGCTGCGCGCCATGTTGCCGCCACCGATGAATGCGATTCGAGTCATGGGGATGTGTCCTCGGGAAAGCCAGTGGCATACCTTACCCCAGGGGCCTGTCGGACTTGGACCGGTCTGGCTGCGAACCGCCGAAAAATTGTCTTCGCACCGCCAGATTTGACCAGCTTCGCTGTTGTGAAGCTCTTCGCCTCGACCACTCAAGCCCGGCAGGCTGCTCAGGGTAGGTCTGATTTTGCTCGTCATCCCAGCGAGGCGCTTTTCAACGGCCGAAGGGCCGGTCGAGCTGGGATCCAGTGTCTATAGGCCGATTGAAAGCAAAGTCACTGGATTCCTGCCTGCGCAGGAATGACGGGCAAACGCCGAGTGATCGGACCTTCCTTCGGCGGCCCGTGGGTTGTTTGGTGACGGGTTACGCAGACCGCGGCCACAGTTTGGTTCACCTGGCCATGAAAGACTGGTCGGGCGGGCGCCGCCGCGAGTAGTATCGGCTCGGCTGCAAGGGGAACCGGGGGGCTTCGGCCGGACTGTGATTGGCATCGCGACGCGATGCGAGGTGTCCGCGGGATCTTCCATCGTCGTGCGGCGCCCATTCGTATCTGACGACCGGTTTCAGGGGGATTTCCGATGGATATTGCCGAACTGCTTGCCTTCTCGGTGAAGAACAAGGCTTCGGACTTGCATTTGTCCGCGGGCCTGCCGCCGATGATCCGCGTGGATGGCGACGTGCGTCGCATCAACATCCCGGCGCTGGAACACAAGCAGGTGCACTCGCTGATCTACGACATCATGTCGGACAAGCAGCGCCGCGACTTCGAGGAATTCCTGGAGACCGATTTCTCGTTCGAGATCTCCGGCCTGGCGCGCTTCCGCGTCAACGCGTTCAACCAGAACCGCGGTGCGGGTGCGGTGTTCCGTACCATTCCGTCCGAGGTGCTGTCGCTGGAGGACCTGGGTGCGCCGAAGATCTTCCGTGAACTGATCGAACAGCCGCAGGGCCTGATCCTGGTGACCGGGCCGACCGGCTCGGGCAAGTCCACCACGCTGGCGGCGATGGTCGACCACATCAACAAGACCGAATACGGCCACTTGCTGACGATCGAGGACCCGATCGAATTCGTGCATACCTCGCAGAAGTGCCTGGTCAACCAGCGCGAGGTGCATCGCGACACGCACGGCTTCAACGAAGCCTTGCGCTCGGCGTTGCGCGAGGATCCGGATTTCATCCTGGTGGGCGAGTTGCGCGACCTGGAAACCATCCGGCTGGCGCTGACCGCCGCCGAGACCGGCCATCTGGTGTTTGGCACGCTGCATACCTCGTCGGCCGCCAAGACCATCGACCGCATCATCGACGTGTTCCCCGCCGGCGAAAAGCCGATGGTGCGCTCGATGCTGTCCGAGTCGCTGCGCGCGGTGATCTCGCAGACCCTGCTGAAGAAGGTGGGTGGCGGCCGCATGGCGGCGCACGAGATCATGGTGGGCATTCCCGCCATCCGCAACCTGATCCGCGAGGACAAGGTGGCGCAGATGTATTCGTCGATCCAGACCGGCCAGCAATACGGCATGCAGACGCTGGACCAGAACCTGCAGGACCTGGTGAAGCGCGGCGTGATCGCGCGCCAGCAGGCGCAGAGCTATGCCAAGAACAAGGACATCTTCAAGTGATGGCGGCTTGCGGTGAATAGCGTGGACATGGCCCGGTGCGCCGGGTGGTTGCCCGCGGCATCGCGATCCGCAGCGTGATCTGAACGCATGACATTACGTGACGTCGGGTGCCGGCACCTGCGTCACTCACACCGCGCCCTCGTGGCCGGAGGTTTCCCATGAGCGATTTCGATTTCACCTCCTTCCTGAAGCTGATGGTGCACAAGAAGGCCTCGGACCTGTTCATCACGGCGGGTGTGGCGCCGTCGATCAAGGTGCAGGGCCGCGTTGTGCCGATCACGCAAAGCCCGTTGTCGGCGCAGCAGTCGCGCGACATGGTGGTCAACATCATGACGCCGGGCCAGCGCGAGGAGTTCGAGAAGACCCACGAATGCCAGTTCGCGATTTCGGCGCAGGGCGTGGGCCGTTTCCGCGTGTCGTGTTTCTACCAGCGCAACTGCGTGGGCATGGTGCTGCGCCGGATCGAGTCGAAGATCCCCTCGATCGACGAGCTGGGCCTGCCGCAGGTAATCAAGCAGCTGGCGATGACCAAGCGCGGCATCATCATGTTCGTGGGCGCCACCGGCACCGGCAAATCCACCTCGCTGGCGTCGATGATCGGCTATCGGAATGCCAATTCGACCGGCCACATCATCACCATCGAGGATCCGATCGAGTACGTGCACAAGCACGAGGGCTGCATCATCACCCAGCGCGAGGTCGGCATCGACACCGACAGTTGGGAGAACGCGCTGAAGAACACCTTGCGCCAGGCGCCCGACGTGATCCTGATCGGCGAGGTGCGCACGCGCGAGACGATGGAATACGCGATCAACTTCGCCGAAACCGGCCATCTGTGCCTGTGCACCCTGCACGCGAACAACGCCAACCAGGCGATCGATCGCATCCTGCACTTCTTCACCGAGGATCGGCGCCAGCAGCTGTTCATGGACCTGTCGCTGAACCTCAAGGGCATCGTCGCGCAGCAGTTGATCCCCACCCCGGACGGCAAGGCGCGTCGGGTGGCGATGGAAGTGATGCTGGGCACACCGCTGGTGCAGGATTACATCCGCCAGGGCGATATCCACAAGCTCAAGGAAGTGATGAAGGAATCCACCAACCTGGGCATGAAGACTTTCGACCAGAGCCTGGTCGAGCTGTACCACGCCGGCGAGATCAGCTACGAAGACGCGTTGCGCCACGCCGACAGTTCCAACGAGGTGCGCCTGCGCATCAAGCTGGCCCAGGGCGGCGACGCGCATACCCTGTCGCAGGGGCTGGAGGGCGTGGAAGTGGAGGAGACGCGCGAAGGCCGCGGCATGAATGGTGGCCTGTTGCAGCGTTGAGCACGGTGACACACGCGGAAACGAAAAAGGAGCCGTTCGGCTCCTTTTTCGTCGGGGCGATCTTCAATCATCCGCGACCTCGGCGAAGACCCGCTTCGGCCGTCGGCTGATCGTCCCCTGTCACGTCAGGACTTGGTGCTGCCCACCGTGAGACCGCTGGCGTTGACGCTTTTCACGCCCTTGATCTTGTGGGCAATGTGGATCGCCTTGTTCTTCTCCCTGGCCGTGGCCACGGTACCCGTCAGGGTGACCACGCCGTCGGTGGTGCTCACCGAAATGTCGGTGGCCTTGACGTGCTTGGAGGCGGCGAATTCGGATTTCACCTTGGTGGTGATCCAGGTGTCGGCCACCTTGTCCGGCACGGTCCGGTTGCTCTCGGATTGGCTCATGGCCTGTTGCGCGGGGCTGCCCTGGGCAGCGGCCTGGGCCATCGGAATGGCGGCGAAGGCGGTGACCAGACCTGCCACCAGCAGGCGCTTGCGGAACGAATGAGTCGTAAGCATGGATGTGTCTCCTTGTGGCATCGGAATCTGTCGGGTTGGACAGAGCGCAGTCGACGTGGCGATTGCGTGGGACACAGGAAAGCAGGCCATTCGTGAACTTTGCGCGACTGCGCCGGGCCCCGGTTCAGGGGGCGATTACGATGATGAAACAGGTGTCGCCGGGATGTTGGCTGGCTGTTACGGCCGGCGTTGCGAGAACACGATCGTGCCTCGCAGCGCCGGCCCGCAATCGGATCACTTCAGCGTCAGGTGATTGCTGATCACCAGGCCCTGGCTGTCCATGTGGACTTCGGCGCTCGCGCTGTCCACATGGGCGGCCTGGGCCTCCAGTGCAGCGAAACGGGCTTTCAGTCCCGCCATCCGATCAGGCGTGACGGTGCCCGGCTGGGCGCCCTGTGCGGCCATGGCGGCTTGCTGGTCGGCCATCGCGTCGATCTTCTGCGCCATCGCCTTGATCCACGCAACATACATGTCGCCATTGAAGTGCATGCGCATCAGGCGTCCGGCATCGCCAACGGGAGCGTTGAGCATGCTGGCCAGCTTGCCATCCTCACCCGCGCCCACGGCCACCGCCAGCGCGTGATCGTTCATCGCGGCCCATGCCGGTTCGCCCAGCGCGGTAGTGAGGTTCGCCGGCAGCGGAGCGGGTACGCCGGTATTGGGTACGCGCACCTGGCCCAGTGCCGGCAACGCCATCTGGCCCATGCCCAGTAGCCCGGCCGGGTTGCGCGTGGCCAGCAGCAGGCGACCGCTGATTTTCGGCAGGGGGGCGCCGGGAGCGAAGCTGAACTCGTCCAGCGCCAGGTGCAGACCGATCAGGTCGCCGACTGGCGGCGTGGCGGCCTTCTGCAGGATCAGGCCGAGCTTGCCGAAGCCGGCATTGAGATCGGCCAGCGCGGGGCAGGCGAACGGCTTGGCAGCCACCGCGTCGGCCTGCGCCTGCCAGAAATCGCGGACTTCGAGCATGGGCAGCGCCAGGCTCAGGTCGAACGGTGCGCTGGCATCCTCGCCAAGGCCCGGGAGGTTCACCTTGAGGCCGTCGAAAGCCTGGGTGATGTCGCTGGCCAGCGAGACGTCGAGACGCGAATCCTGGTGCCTGGCGTCGAGCCGGGTATAGCCGAAACTCAGTTGCGGCACGCGCGCGGCGATGCGTGCCGCATCGGCCGGGCAGCTCGGCGGGATCTTCGTGAGGTTGGCCAGCGGCTCGCCGGTTTTCGCCGACTCACGTTCGGCACCTGCGGTGAACAGGGTGGTGAACAGGGGGTCCTTGCCACTGGCGATCAGGGGCAACAGGCGTTGCACGTTCAGCTTGCCGATCAGCCACGGTTGATAACCCTTGGCCTTGGCCAGGTCGGCCAGCGCATCGCTGTCCTGCAGGCTGTGCGCGGGACGATCCAGCCCCAGCGCTTCGCGCAGCATCGAGGGCGACACGTCGGCGGGCAGCAGCGCAATCACGCCCTGCTTGTCGACTGTGGCGACCACCAGTTCGGTATGGGTTTCGGCGGACACCGCCTTGCGATAACTCTGGCCACCCACGCTGGCGTTGCCGAAGGGTTTGCCATAGGCCGTTTCGAAGCGGGTGACGAAGCCATCGAAGGCTTTCGGGTCGCTCAGTTCGAGACGCAGCACCGGCGACAGGCCCAGGCCGTAGAACGCAAAACGGCCCTTCAGGTCGACGCCGGCGTCGTGCGCGAAACCCTCGACGGTGTTGCCCTTGAAGGAAGCGGCCAGCGCATGCAGCAGGCGGGCAGCGGCGGGGTTCTGCGATGCCACCCGATCGGCCGCGTCGTTGATCTGGGCCAGTTGCGCGGGCAGTTGCAGGTCCGCCTGGGCCAGCATGGCCTGGCGTGCGTCGTCGCTGATGGGCTTCAGATTGGCCGCGACGTACGGCGTGTCCGCCGGCACGAACGCCAGTGGTGCATTCTTGTCCTTGTGTCCGCAGCCAGCCAGCAGCGCGCCGGCTAGCGCCAGCGCGAACACGCGCGTCGTCAATCGCATGGTTATCCCCAGGTTTGGTGGTGTTGCAGCCGCCATTATGCGCCGCTTCCTGCGGCGGTGGAGGCCCGTGTTGGCACCTCCTGAAAGCGTCAGCGCGCCAGGACTTCGCCCAGCACCGCCATGCGCACGAACACGCCATTGGCGACTTGTTCGAGGATCCGCGACTGTGCGCCGTCGGCCACGTCCGAAGCGATCTCGATGCCGCGGTTGAGCGGGCCGGGATGCATCACCAGGCAGCCCTTCGCGGCACGCGCCAGGCGCTTGCAGTCGAGGCCGTACTGGCGGAAGTAGGCGGCCTCGTCAGGCAGTTCGGTCGCGGCCATGCGCTCTTTCTGCAGGCGCAACATGATCGCCACGTCGGCACCTTGAATGGCGTCGTCGAAATCCGTGATGAAGCGGCACTGGGGGAATTCCTCCGCCTCGGGCAGCAGTGCGGCGGGGCCACACAGGCGAATTTCCTTCGTGCCCAGCGCGGTCAGTGCATGCACGTCCGAGCGCGCCACGCGCGAATGACGAATGTCGCCGCAGATGGTCACCACGAGATTGTCGAAGTCCGGGCGGTGCTGGCGGATGGTCAAGACGTCGAGCAGGCCCTGGGTGGGATGCGCGCGATTGCCGTCGCCGGCGTTGATCACCGACACGCCACTCATCGCGTGGCGCACCAGTTCCTCGGGCGTGCCGGACACCTTGTGGCGCACGATGATCGCGTCCAGATGCATGGCTTCCAGCGTGTGCAGCGTGTCGTACAGCGCCTCGCCCTTGGCGGTGGAGGAGAAGCCGATGTCGAAGTTCACCACGTCGGCGCCGAGTCGCCGCGCGGCCAGTTCGAACGAGGTGCGCGTGCGCGTGGAGGGTTCGAAGAACAGGTTCAGCACGGTGCGTCCGGCCAGCACGTCCAGCTTGCGGGTGCCGTGCGCACAGGCATCGCGCATGGCGATGGCACGATCGAGCAGGTGCTCGATGGTGGCGCGCGGCAGGTTTTCCAGGGTGGTGAGGTGGCGCAGGCGTGCGGTCATGGCGGGGCGGCGGTGGCGGAAGAAGAGGAGAGGGCGGGGGCGCCTGTCAGCCATCGTTCGAGGATGACGGCGGCGGCTTCGGCATCGATCTGCGCGGCATCGCGCCGGCGCTTGAGGCCGGCAGCGCGGGCACGGGCAAAGCGTTGCGCGGCCTCCTGCGAGCTGTGGCGCTCGTCGACCAGCAGCACGGGCAGTTCGTAGCGTGCGTGCAGTCGTTCGGCAAAGCGGCGGGCGCGGTGGCTGGCGGGTTGCTCGGCGCCATCCAGGGTCAATGGCAGGCCGACCACCAGCGTGTCGGGCAGCCATTGCGCGCGCAGGTCGTCGAGGGCGGGCCAGTCGGGCTGGTCCTCGCGCATGGCCAGCACGGACAGGCCGCGAGCGCTGGCGGTGAAGCTGTTGCCCACGGCCACGCCGATCAGTTTGCTGCCGACATCGAAGCCGAAGGCGCAGCTCATGCGTGGCCCGCGTAGCCGGGCAACTGCAGCGGGTCGACGCCGACCAGGCCGGCGGCGGCGCTCCAGCGTTCTTCCAGCGGGGTATCGAAAACCACCCGTTCGCTGGCTTCGGCGGTGAGCCAGGCGTTGTCGAGCACTTCCTGTTCGAGCTGGCCGGCGCTCCAACCCGCATAGCCCAGGGCCATGAGTACCTGCCGCGGGCCTTCACCGGCGGCAAGCGCGACCAGGATGTCGCGCGAAGTGGTCACCGACCACGCGTCGTTGATGCGGTAGCTGGCTTCCCAGTGACCGGGTTCGCGATGCAGCACGAAGCCGCGCTCCTGCTGCACCGGGCCACCGATCAGGACCGGTGCGTCGGCCAGTTCCGGGTCTTCACAACCCAGTTTCATCTGCGCCAGCACGTCGCCGAGGCGGAATTCGGACAACTGGTTCACCAGCAGGCCGATCGCGCCATCCTCGTCGTGCTGGCACAACAGCGCCACGCCACGCGAAAACGGTGGATCGGTAAGCCCGGGCATGGCGATCAGGAAATGCCCGGCGAGGGTGGAAGAACGGCGTTCGCTCATGCCGCCATTGTAAGCGCTGGCGCCTGTCTCGTCGCCGTGTATTCCGTGTGCATGCCGAGATTTCCCTGGCGTGCCGGACGGGCGACTTTGCGCATCGGCAGTCGGTGTACGTGCATGCGCGTTGTCGTGCGTGGTCGGGATGGCGTGTCCGCCGGGCTCTCGGGGCCTTTTGCCTGAATGGGCTCGGGCAAAAGGCGATGGCATGTTGATTTTGGAAATAAATAATTCCAAAATAGGACATGCGTACTTCCAACCCATCTCCGAAGGATCGAGGCCCCCGTGGTCGCGGGCGGCCACGGGAATTCGACGTGGCTACGGTGCTCGACGGAGCCGTCCGGATCTTCCGCGAGCGAGGCTACAACGCAACCTCGATAGCTGATCTCTCTCTGGCGACGGGACTTGCCGCGGGCAGCATCTACAAGGCGTTCAAGGACAAGCGCGGACTTTTTCTGGCGGCTTTTGATCGCTATGTCGAGGAAGGTGATGCACTTCGGCGCCTTGCATTCCAGAACGGTGGCAATGGGCGTGACAAGCTCAAGAGCCTGCTTGGCCTTTACGCGAATGCGTCCTCCGGAGCTGAAGGAATGCGAGGCTGTCTGGTGGCTGGCAGCACGATCGAATTGGCGACCATGGATGCCGCCACTGCGCGGCAGGTGAAGGCTGCGCATGCCCGCACCGAGCAACTGCTTGTCCGGACCATCCGGGAGGGGCAGGTGGATGGGTCGATCAATGCTGCCATCGACAGTGGTGCGTCTGCCGGCCTGATGCTTTGCATTTTGCAGGGTATGCGGGTTGTCGGCAAAACCGGCAGGTCGCGCGATGACATGAACGCTCTTGTCGAGTTGGCCATGAAGGTACTCGACTGAAATTTTTTTGCACTATTTGGAAATAAATATTTCCAAATTATTCCAAGAGGTATATCCCATGCACGATCAGTCAAATGACATGCGGCCCGTTGCGGACGCGCGGATGGCTGCGCCGACGTCCTCATTCGGCTTTCATGCGGTACCACATGGTTTTGCGCATCACTTTGCAACCGTTGAAGGCATCAGGCTGCATTACGTTCGGGGAGGCCGGCCAGGCGGCGAGACCGTGGTTCTTCTGGCGGGGTTTCCACAAAGCTGGTACGCGTGGCGGAAGGTCATGCCAGGCTTGGCGATAACGCATGATGTCGTGGTGGTTGATCTACCCGGGCAAGGCGATTCCGATCGCCCTGGCGATGGTTACGACACCGGGTCGCTCGCGACAAAATTGCACAGCCTGCTGCAACGGCTCGGTATCGAACGCCATGTTCTGGCGGCGCATGATGTGGGGGCGTGGGTTGCCTATTCCTTTGCCCGGCAATACGGCACGGGAGTTCGAAGATTGGCGCTTCTTGATGCAGGCATTCCTGGTGTGACGCTGCCGGATGCATTACCGATTGCTCCGGAACTGGCATAGCGAACCTGGCATTTCGCCTTTCACGTGATTCCGGATTTGCCGGAATTGCTGATCGCGGGTCACGAGCGTGAATATCTGGCCTGGTTCCTGCGTCGAAAGGCTGCCGACCCATCCGTTTTTTCGGATGAGGATGTGGATGAGTACTTGCGTGCATTGGTGTTGTCGGGTGGTTTGCGTTCCGGCTTGGCTTACTATCGGTCGGCGCCGGAATCTGCACGTCAGAACCGGGCTTTTGCCGCAATGGGAAAGCTTGCCATGCCCGTGTTGACGCTGGGTTCCGATCAGGGATCCATTCCGGACATGGCTACGCCGCTAAAAGCCTTCGCTGATAATGTTCGTGGCGTCACCCTTGCAGATTGCGGACATTTTCTACCGGAAGAACAACCCGCCGCAGTCACATCCGAACTTGCCGCTTTTTTCCGCGAGGATATCGCCGAGGGCGCAGGCGCGGATTGACATCGTCCAGGGGCTCGCCGCGGCAGAGTCTGCGCTCTTGCCTCGTTGACGTATTCTCAGCGGTTGCGCAGCACGTTGCCGGGCAGAAATTGCCAGGTGCGGGTGATGTAGAGGATGTCGACCCGGTGCTTGTCGTGCGGCAGTGGCGGGAAGGGGGCGGACAGCCGCACGATGTTTTCGGCGGCCTTGTCCAGCAGCGCGTGGCCGGAGCTGCGGATCACGTCGATGCTATGGATGCTGCCGTCGCGGTTCAGGCCTACGGTCAGTTCCAGGTCGCCATGCAGGTTGCGCCGGCGCGCTTCGTCCGGGTAGTTCAGGTTGCCGACGCGCTGGATGCGATCGACCCAGCCACGCATGTAGGCAGCGTAGGCGTATTCCCGGGTATTGGCCGAGATGAATTTCTTGTGCGGGCGCTTGGCGTAGGCCTCGGTCTGGTTGCGTACTTCGGCAGCCAGCTGGGCCATTTCCTGCTGCAGGCGGGCGTCATCGGCGCTGGCGGTGTCCGGCGTGTCGCGTTCGGGATGGGCGTTGTCGCTGTCCACGGTGAAATCGCCGTGGCCGCTGGTGGTCAGCATGCGCTGCGGCGTGGCCGGTTGCGGCTTGGGCGTGCTGGCGCTCACCGGCCGTGGTGCAGTACCGGGGTCGGGCTTGGGTAGCAGGCCGGAGAACAGCTCCGACGGACGTGCCGCCTTGGCGCTGTTGCCGCCGCCGCTGTTGTTGGCCTGGGCGAGGAAGTCCGCTTTGTCCGGCGCCTGCTGATTAGCCACGTTCATCAGCGTGACGTCCATCGTCGGCAAGCCGGGCTTGGGCTTGGCGAAGTGGAACGTAAGGCCCAGCAGCAGCACGCCATGCAGCAGCAGCGAAAACAGGATCGTGGCGCCGATCGGGTCGGCGTTGGAGCGGGGAACGGCAGTACTCACGCTGGAGCTTTCTCGATGGCGTCGAACAGCAGACCGGCGATATTAAGCCCGAACTGCGCGTCCAGTTCGCGGACGCAGGTCGGGGATGTGACGTTGATCTCGGTCAGGTAGTCGCCGATTACGTCCAGACCGACGAAACGCAGTCCGCGTCGACGCAGTTCCGGTGCCACCTGGGCGGCGATCCAGCGATCACGCTCGGACAGCGGCACGCCCTCGCCGCGGCCACCGGCGGCGAGGTTGCCGCGGAATTCGTCGCCCTGCGGAATGCGGGCCAGCGCGTAGGGCACCGGTTCGCCGTCGATCAGCAGGATGCGTTTGTCGCCTGCGCTGATCTGCGGGATGAATTTCTGGGCGATGGTGAGTTGGCGCCCTTCGCCATGCGGGCCGCCGGCCAGCAGGGTTTCCAGCATCGAGTTGAGGTTGCTGTCGCCGGCTTTCACGCGGAAGATGCCGCGCCCGCCCATGCCGTCCAGCGGCTTCAGCACGGCCTCGCCGTGTTCGGCCACGAAGCGGCGCAACTCGCCGGCGTCACGCGAGACCAGGGTCGGCGCGATGCATTGCGGGAACTGCAGCGCGAACAGCTTCTCGTTGCAGTCGCGCAGGGCGCGCGGGTCGTTGACCACGTTCACGCCGCCGCGCTGGGCCGCTTCCAGCACCATCGTGTCGTAGATGAACTGGGCATCCACCGGCGGGTCCTTGCGCTGCAGCAGCACGTCCATCTCGCGCAGGTCGCGCCACTTCCGTTCGCCCAAGGTGAACCAGCCGGCGGGGTCGTCCTTCACGGTGAGTGGCGCAAGGCGTGCGAACGGCACGCCGTCGCGCAGGGCCAGGTCGCCCTGTTCCATGTAGAACAGGGCGTGACCACGGCGCTGGGCTTCCAGCAACATGGCGAAACTGGTGTCCTTGGCCAGCTTGATGGCGCCGATGGGGTCCATCAGCATCGCGATCGAAAGGGCCATCGTGTACTCCGGTGAAGGGTGTGCCAAGCGGGTGTCGCCGACTGCTGATGGTCGCCGAGTTGATCCTTGTGCGGCAAGGTGTTGCGCAGGCAGGTGCGAAGCCCGGACAATGGCACCCAAGCTGAATTGATCCTTGACGGATGGACGGTCAGGCAGTAAACAGCAAGGCTTGGAGGCGTTCCGGCACGGCACGGGCGCACGATAGGGTTTTTGCAATCCGTTTTTTATCTGCGCAAGCTGACGGCCTCTGGCCGGAGTCTTGCGCCGCACCTGAGCCTGGGGCAGGTCGCAGGGGGGAATGAGTGAACTTGAACGTAGGCAATAACGGCCTGGCCGGTCTGAAAGTCATGGTGATCGATGACTCCAAGACCATCCGCCGCACGGCAGAGACCTTGCTGAAAAAGGAAGGCTGCGACGTGCTTACCGCCGTCGATGGCTTCGAGGCACTGGCGAAGATTTCCGACCAGCGGCCCGTCATCATCTTCGTCGACATCATGATGCCGCGACTCGATGGCTATCAGACCTGCGCGCTGATCAAGAACAACCCGCAGTTTCGAGCCACGCCGGTCATCATGCTGAGCTCGAAGGACGGCCTGTTCGACAAGGCCCGCGGCCGCATCGTCGGTGCCGAGCAATATCTCACCAAGCCGTTCACTCGTGACGAGCTGCTTGGTGCCATCCACCGCCATGTCAGCACGGTTTGAAGCCAGTGACTGCAGCGTCTGAAGGGGGACCTGTGGCCAATATCCTCATCATCGATGACTCACCCACCGACGTTCGCGTGTTCACCACGCTGCTCGAGCGGGCGGGTCATGCCGTCCAGTCCGTGGGTACCGCCGAGGAAGGCATCGAACGCGTGCGCGCCGAACAGCCCGACCTGGTGATCATGGACGTGATCATGCCCGGCATGAACGGTTTCCAGGCCACTCGCACGCTCAGCCGCGACCCGGTCACTGCGAACGTGCCGATCGTGATGATCAGCACCAAGTCGATGGAGACCGATCGCGTCTGGGGCATGCGCCAGGGTGCCAAGGCCTTCATCACCAAGCCGGTGAACGAGAAGGACCTGCTGGCATGCATCAACGATCTGTTGCCGAACGCGGCATGAGGCGATCATGACCAACGCTGCCCACTCTCCGTTCGAGATCCTGGCCCGCTACGAGCGACTGTCGCTGGCGCACGCCTCCGATACGCCGGAAAACCTGGAGGCTCCGGGGCTGTGGCGCGGCATCGGTTACCGCGCGGGCGATCGCACCTTCGTCAGCGCGATCGACGAGATCAACGAACTGCTCGCCGTGCCGGGGCTTACCCCGGTGCCGGGCACGCTGCCGTGGCTGCTTGGCGTGGCCAACGTGCGCGGCAACCTGGTGCCGGTGGTCGACCTGGGGCGGTTCCTGTTCGGTGAGCGCACCACGATGTCCGAGCGCACCCGCTTGCTGGTGGTGCGCCAGGGCGGTGGCAACGTGGCGCTGCTGGTCGACGAGGTCTTCGGCCAGCGCACCGTGGATGCCGAGCAGCGCAGCCATGCCGAGCATGAGGAAGACCCACGCCTGTCGCGCTTCGCGGATGACAAGGTGGCCGTGGGCGAACAGCAATTCACGCTGCTCAGCATGAACAAATTGGTACGTGCCCCGGATTTCCGCCAGGCGGCGGCCTGACGGCGGGCAAAGATCACATGGCCGGTGCCTTCCGTGGCCGGAAAATGAAGGGGCAGCATGGCCCCGGGCCGACGCGGAAGGTCTTGCGTGGCATGTCGTTGTAGACGGGTGAGGTGAAGCACATGAGCACAACAGGGGGCGTCGGCAAGGAGAGGGGGTATACCTTCCTCATTGTCTTGCTGGTCGCGGCGATCGGTTTCGCGGCACTGGATTTCTACTTCCTCAACGTGAAGAACAACGAGGATCGGCAGGCCATTGCGCTGACCACGCAGATCCAGGTGCTTTCGCAGCAGACCGCGAAATACGCCATCGAATCGTCGGGCGGCAATGCCGGCTCGTTCGCCGAGCTGGAAGGTACGCGTGACGCCATCGACTCGGCCGTGCAGCGGCTGGTCAAGGGCGACCCCAAGAGCGGCATGCACCCGTATTCGGACAAGTCGGGCCAGGCGGCCACGGCGGCGGGCCGCGCGGTCGACAAACTGGCCGGGGCATGGAAAAAGCTCGATGGCGACATCGGCAAGATCCTGTCCAACAAGGCCGTGGTGCTCGACTCCAATCAGCGCGCCGACGATCTTTCCAAGCAGTTGCCGTTGCTCAACTCCGAAATGGAGCAGGTGGTCAACATCCTGCAGCAGCGCAAGGGCAGCCCCGACCAGATGCTTGGTACGTCGCGCCAGATGTTGCTGGCTGACCGTATCATTCGTCGCGTGCAGGAGGTGCTGCAGGGCGGCGACTCCGAGCAGGCGGCCGCCGACGGCCTGGCGCGCGACGCGCAGTCCTACGGCGAAGTGCTGAAGGGCCTGCAGGAAGGCAACTCCAGCATCGGCATCAAGGAGATCAAGGACGCCAATGCGCGCAAGATTCTCGATGGCATGCAGGACAGCTGGGGCAAGCTGGGCGACCCGCTGTCCAAGCTGGTTGCCGCAGGCACCAATCTCGCCGAGGTGAAGAGCGCAGGCAACCAGGCTTCGCTGGACTCGCAGAACGTGCTGCTGCGCGCCAATGACCTGGCCGACCAGATCAGCAAGCTGCCAGTGCGCCGGATCTTCCCGAACGTGTGGTGGGGTGTCATCGGTGCCGTGGCCGCGGTGCTCTTCGCACTGCTGCTGGTGATCTCGCTGGTGAGTGATCAGCGCCGCCGTTTCGCCAGCAGTGCCGAGCTGAACCAGCGCAACCAGGAGGCGATCATGCGCCTGCTGGACGAAATGGGTTCGCTGGCCGAAGGCGACCTGACCGTGAAGACCACGGTGTCGGAGGACATCACCGGCGCCATCGCCGACTCGGTGAACTACGCCATCGACGAGCTGCGCACCCTGGTGACCACGATCAACGAGACCTCCGAGCAGGTGTCCTCGTCGGCGCAGGAAACGCAGACCACCGCGCGCCACCTGGCCGACGCGGCACAGCAGCAGGCACAGCGGATCAGCACGGCCACCAGCGCGATCAACCAGATCGCCAGCTCGATGGATAACGTGTCGAAGGATTCCGCCGAGTCGGCCGACGTGGCCGAGCGCTCGGTGAAAATCGCTTCGCACGGTGCCGGCGTGGTGCGCGAGACGATCTCGGGGATGGACTCCATCCGCGACCAGATCCAGGAAACCTCCAAGCGCATCAAGCGACTGGGCGAATCCTCGCAGGAGATCGGCTCGATCGTGGAACTGATCAACGACATTGCCGAGCAGACCAACATCCTCGCCCTGAACGCGGCCATCCAGGCGGCTTCGGCCGGTGAGGCGGGTCGCGGTTTCGCGGTGGTGGCGGACGAAGTGCAGCGACTGGCCGAACGCTCGGCCAGCGCGACCAAGCGAATCGAAACGCTGGTGCAGACCATTCAGTCCGATACCAACGAAGCGGTGAACTCGATGGAACAGACCACCGCCGAGGTGGTCGCCGGTGCACGCAAGGCGGAGGATGCCGGCAGCGCACTGGGTGACATCGAGCGCGTGTCGCACGATCTGTCGTCGCTGATTCAGAACATCTCCACCGCGGCGCGTCAGCAGTCCGCGGCGGCGACCGACATTTCGCAATCGATGAACGCGATTCAGGAAATTACCTCGCAAACCTCGCAGGGCGCGAGCCAGACGGCCGAGTCGATCGGCTACCTGGCCCAGCTGGCGAGCGACCTGCGGCGTTCGGTGGCCCACTTCAAGCTACCGGGCTGATGACAGTCACACGACAGGGGGCAACCTCGACGGTTGCGCGATGCGCTGTTGCGCAACCGCTGTGAGGGGCGCATGAGACTTCAAGACAACATCAATTTCACCACGCTGCAGTGGGTCAAGCCCGAGCTCGACGAGACGCTGGGGGTTGCCCGCCAGGCGCTGGAAGCCTACGTCGACAATCCGGGCGACCGCGACGTCATGCGCTCGTGCGCGGACAGCCTGCACCAGGTGCAGGGCACCCTGCGCATGGTCGAGCTGTATGGCGCGGCGATGGTCGCCGAGGAGATGGAGACGCTTGCCATCTCGCTGCTCGAGGAACATGTCGCCCAGCGCGAGGAAGCGTATGCCGCGCTGATGCGCGGCCTGATGCAGTTGCCCGATTATCTGGAGCGCCTGTCCAGCGGGCACCGTGACGTTCCGGTGGTGCTGCTGCCATTGCTCAACGAACTGCGCGCCAGCCGCGAGCAGGAGGCACTGAGCGAATCGGCGCTGTTCACCCCGAATCTGGATGCGCCGCTGCCGCCACAAGCCCCGGCCGCCAGTAGCGGAGACGCCGCGCAGCATCGTGGCGAGATCGCCGAACTGCGTCTGCGCTTCCAGCAGCAGTTGCTGGCCTGGTTTCGTGGACAGGGCACGCAGCAGCAACTGGCCGGCATGCGCAACACGCTGCACGCCATTGCCGCGCGTTGCGCCACGGTTCCCGGTCGCCGTCTCTGGTGGATCGCCGCAGGCGTGCTCGAAGGCCTCGACCAGGGCGTGCTGAAGAGCCATGCCGCCGAAGTGCGGCAGTTGATCGGCAAGGTCGACCGCAGCATTCGCCAGCTGATCGAACACGGCGAGGAAAGCCTGCGCGACAGCGATGCCGACGACCTGGCCCGCAAGCTGTTGTACATCGTGGCCCAGGCCAAGCAGCGCAGTCCGCAGATGACCTTGCTGGCGCAGACGTATGGCCTCGAAGGCCTGCTGCCCGATGCTGGCGAACTGGAACACGCGCGAGGCTCGATGGCTGGCCACAACCGCGCCTTGCTCGACTCCGTATCGCGCGCGTTGAAGGACGACCTGCTGCGTGTGAAGGATGCGCTCGACCTGTTCCTGCGCCAGCAGGATGCCGATCCGGCACGTCTGGCCGAACAGACCGAAGTGCTCGACCGCGTGGGCGATACGCTCGGCATGCTGGCGCTGGCCGTGCCGCGTCGCGTGGTGACCGAGCAGCGTCGCGTGTTGGCCGATATCGCCAATCGCGTCCGCCCGGCCGACGAGGAGACCCTGCTCGACGTGGCCGGTGCGCTGCTCTACGTCGAAGCCTCGCTGGACGATCACATCGAAAGCCTTGGCGCCGAAGGTGGCCAGGCCGAGGAAGCGCCGGCCACGTTGCTGCCACGCAGCGAAGCCCGGCACATCCTGGCGACCTTGATGCACGAGGCCATCGCCAACACCGGCAAGGTGAAGGACGCCATCGTGGCCTTCGTCGAGTCGGGCTGGCAGCATGTCCAGCTGGCCGATGCCCCCGCCCTGATGGACGAGGTGGCAGGCGCCATGCGCATGTTGTCCTCGCCGCGCCCGGGCCAGATCGCCGAAGGCATCGGCCGTTTCATCGGCAATGAGTTGCTGGCCGACAAGTGCGTGCCAACCAGCGTGCAGATGGACCAGCTGGCCGATGCGCTGGCGGCGCTGGAGTATTACCTCGAAGCCGCGCGCGAGCATCGCGGCGGCCTCGAACACATCCTCGACGTGGCCGAGCATGGTCTCGGCGAGCTGGGTTACTGGCCTCCGCCGGCCGCCCGTGCCGCGAGCGAAGCGGCGGAGGTGGTCCCGGTGGCCGCGCCGGTGACGACGGAACCGGCTCTTTCCGAGACGGTCAGTCTTGCCCACGGGCAGGACTCCAGCGCACTTTTCATCGGCGACAACGACATGCCGCCGGCTGCTGCGCACGATGTCGGCGGCTTGCACCTGGTCGAAACCGAAGCCTTGGCGCCGCCCGCGTCGGCCGGTGACGAGAGTGGCGAAGTCGACGACTGGGTCGAAATCGAGGAAGAGGTCGTCGAGCAGGCACCTGCCGTGGATCCGCTGGCTGCCGATGCCGGCTTCCAGGCGGGTACCGATGGCATCGACGACGAGATCCGCGAGATCTTCCTGGAGGAAATGCAGGAAGAGATCACCAATTTGCAGGCAGGCGAGAAAGCCTGGTTGGCCGATCCCGAACGATTGGCGTCGCTGACGCCGATCCGGCGTTCGTTCCACACCCTCAAGGGTTCCGGTCGCCTGGTCGGCGCCCGCGTGCTGGGCGAGTTCTCTTGGAAGGTGGAGGACATGCTCAACCGCGTGCTGGATGGCAGCATCCAGCCGCACGAAGGCGTGCAGGCACTGGTGCGTCATGCCATCGCCGCATTGCCGCAGTTGCTGACGGCGCTTGAAGGCAACGGCACGCCGGATGCACCGTTCAGCGCGATCATGGAAACCGCCGAGCGCCTGGGCAAGGGCCAGGACACCGCTCGCGTCGAGGAACTCGTGGGCGCGATGCACACCGTGCGCCGCATGGTGAAGCGCCGCGTGCCGCGTGCGCAGATCGCCGCCAACGCCATTCCCGCGGCCAGCCTGGCCGGGGTCGAGGCCGCGCCGGAGCCAGCGTCGGCATCCTCGGCCGACGAGACACTGCCGGGCCCGGTATTGCCGCCGGTGGATCCCGTGTTGCTGGAAATCCTGCGCAGCGAAGTGGCCCAGTACCTGCAGACCATCCGTACGGCCGTGGCCCGTGTCGATGGCGAGCTGGTGGTGGACGATGGCCTGTTGCGTGCGGTGCATACCTTGCACGGCGCCATCGCGATGGTCGACATTCCGTTGCTGACGCGCCTGCTGTCACCGCTGGAAAGCCTGCTCAAGCGTCTGCGTGGCGCGGGTCATCCGCTATCCACCGAGGGCGTGCCCCTGCTCGGCCGCAGCGCCGATGTGGTCGACCAGGTCATGGCGCAGTTCGATGCCGCGCAGCCGCAATTGCCGGATGCCGACGCGTTGACCGCACGTCTCGCCGAATTGCGCGACCAGGAGCCGGAGCCGCAGGTGGCGCACGTGGTGTTCGAGCCACAGGACGATGAGATCGCGGCCGTCGACACGGTGCAGGCCGGGCCGGAAGCGCCGGAATCGCACGAACCGGTGCGAGACGACGAGTCCGATTACGACGATCATGCCGCCGATCTCGAAGCGGCCTTGGCCGGGTTCGATATCGACACCGCCGAGCCGTTGCCGGCATCGCCTGCCGCGCAGTCGAAAGATGCCGATGACGAGGATTTTGCGGCGTTGCTGGCCAGTCTGGACGAAGTGCTGGAGCCTGCGGGCCACGGCGCCGCGTCGACGCCGGCGCTGGAGGCATTCGACGCGCATGCGGGCGAAGGCGAAGCGCACGATGAAGCGACAGCAGATGCGGAAACCCCGGTCGAGGCCCGCGATGTCGAGGCAGCCGATGCCGGCGAGCTGACTGACGCCGCTGCGGAAATTTCCGCACCAGCGGATGAGGCAACGGTGGTCGACGAATCCGCCGTGGCGGCGGAGGTGCCCTCCGCGCCGGACGAGATCGCCGCGGAAGCCGAGCCATCCGAAGCCGTGCATCACGGCATCCACGAGCCCGTGGTTGCCGCCGCCGAAACCGTCGATTCCGATGCGGCGAAGCCTGTCGAGGAAGTGGCATCCGAGCCTGAGCCGGTCGACGATGTCGCCGACGTGGCCTCGGACATCACGGAGCCGTCCGCAACGACCGCTCCGACGGAGGCCGAACACGAGCACGCGCCGGTCGAACCCGCCGCGGTTCCGGCCGAGCCGTCTGCCGTGCCGGCCGCTCCGGTCGTGACCGCCCGGGTCGTGGTACCGGCGGAAACCGGTCCGGAGATCAGCTTTGGCGAAATCGATCCCGATCTGCTGGAAGTGTTCGGCGAGGAAGCGCACGAGATCCTCGATCAGTCCGATGCGGTGCTGGCACAGTGGCGCGTCGAGCCCGACGAGTCCGCCCACGTGGCGAGCCTGCTGCGCGACCTGCACACGCTCAAGGGTGGTGCGCGAATCTCTGGCCTGGCACCGGTCGGCGATCTGGCACACGCCATCGAAACCGTGCTCGAGCATCCGCCCGAAGCGGGTTCCCCGCAGGTACCGCTGCTGATTGCCACGCTTGAGGTTGCGTTCGACCGGCTGCATGACCTGGTTCAGCGCGTGACCCACGGTCATCCGATCGTCTATCCGCAGGCGATGATCGATCACCTGCTGGCCTGGACCGGCAAGGCGCCGGTCGCCACGGAAGCCGGCGAAGCGACCGGCTCGGCGGCTCATGCTGCGCCGGCGGCGGAACTGCCTTCGTTGCTGCCCGACGAAAGCGCGCCCGAAGAGTTCTTCCCCGGCACGCAGCAGGAACAGATCCGCGTTCGCGCGGAACTGCTCGACAACCTGGTGAACCATGCCGGCGAGGTGGCCATCTACCGCTCGCGCCTGGAACAGCAGGTGTCCGGTTACCGTTTCAACCTGGTCGAACTGGACCAGACCGTGCAGCGTCTGCGCAGTCAGCTGCGCATGCTGGAAATCGAAACCGAGGCGCAGATCATCGCGCGTTACCAGCACGAGCATCGCGAGGCCGGCATGGCCACGTTCGACCCGCTCGAGCTGGATCGTTTCTCGCAGTTGCAGCAGTACTCGCGTGCGCTGGCCGAGTCGGTATCCGACTTGGTGTCCATCCAGAGCATGCTCGATGAACTGACCCGTCAGGCCGAAACGCTGCTGATTCAGCAGTCGCGCGTGAGTTCGGAGCTGCAGGAAGGCTTGCTGCGCACGCGCATGCTGCCGTTCGACACGATGGTGCCGAATCTTCGTCGTACCTTGCGCCAGGCCGCGCAGGAGCAGGGCAAGAGTGCCCAGCTCCACGTCGAAGGCGCCCACGGCGAAATGGACCGCAACCTGCTCGATCGCATCAAGGCGCCGTTCGAGCACATGCTGCGCAACGCGGTGGCCCACGGCATCGAGTCACCCGACGAGCGTCGCAAGGCGGGCAAATCGGCGGAAGGTGCGGTCCGCATCCGCGTGGCGCGCGAAGCCACCGAGGTAGTGGTGCGCGTGAGCGACGATGGTCGTGGCCTCGATCGCGAAGCGATCCGCCAGCGCGCGGTCGAGCGTGGCCTGCTCTCCGCAGATGCCAAGCCCGGTGACGAACAGTTGCTGGGCCTGATCACGCAGACCGGCTTCTCCACCGTCGACAAGGTGACCCAGTTGGCCGGTCGCGGCGTGGGCATGGACGTGGTGGCCAACGAGATCAAGCAGCTCGGCGGTTCGCTGGCGATCGATTCGCAGCAGGGCAAGGGCACGACCTTCGTGTTGCGCCTGCCGTTCACGCTGGCGGTGACCCAGGCCATCCTGGTGCGCATCGGCGAGTCCAACTTCGCCATCCCGATGACCTCGGTGCAGGGTGTGGCGCGGATCAACCCGGACGAGCTGGTCCGGCGCATGGCCGGGCACGATCCCTCCTTCGAGTACAACAACGAGGAATACGGCATCCACGACCTGGCCGAATTGCTGGGCCAGCCGGTGCCGCACTTCGGCGACGAGGAACAGCTGCCGCTGCTGCTGACCCGTTCGGGCGACCTGCGTGCGGCGATTCGCATCGACGAGGTGATCGGTTCGCGCGAAATCGTGGTCAAGTCGGTCGGTCCGCAGGTCAGCTCGGTACCGGGCATCCTTGGTGCCACCATCATGGGCGACGGTTCGGTGCTGGTCATTCTCGACCTGGCGCCGCTGGTTCGCCATGGCATCGGCCGTCGCGAACAGCGTCTTGCCGAAGGCCTCGACGTGGTGCAGATGCCGGCCATCGAGGATGTCCGCGCACTGCCGCTGGTGATGGTGGTGGATGACTCGATCACCATGCGCAAGGTCACCGGTCGCGTGCTGGAACGCCACGAGTACGAGGTGGTCACTGCGAAGGACGGCGTCGACGCACTGGAGAAGCTGGCCGAACGCGTGCCCGACCTGATGCTGCTCGATATCGAGATGCCGCGGATGGACGGCTACGAGCTGGCCACTCACATGAAGGCCGATCCGCGCCTGCGCCAGGTGCCGATCATCATGATCACCTCGCGTACTGGCGAAAAGCATCGCCAGCGCGCCTTCGACATCGGCGTCGAACGTTATCTCGGCAAGCCGTACCAGGAAGCGGAACTGCTCGCGCAAATCGGCGAAATGATGGAACAACGGGCCATGGAGGCCGGTCAATGAACGATTCAACCCGTACTGCCGTCGCCCTGTTGTTCGATGATGCCGAGCTGGGCGGCCAACTACGGGCTGCGCTGAGCGAACGCGGCGCGCGCATCGTGCACGAGGGGACGCTGGCCGATCTCGATCATGCGCGCCTGCTCGACGCAGGCGCCAGCGTGGTGGTGGTCAACCTCGATGACGAGGCCGATGACGAGGCGCTCGACCGGCTCTACGGCATGCTCGATGGTGACCGGCCGCGGGTGGTTTTCAACGATGCCCAGGCCAGTCGGGGTCTCGACGGCTGGGACCGCGCACGCTGGGCGCGGCATCTCGCGGTCAAGGTCATGGCCGAGGGGGATATCGATCCGCCGCGTCCCGAACATGCGCGCCAGGTGGATATCCAGACCATGGGGACGGAGGCCGTGGCCTCCGAAGCGGCGGCGGTTCCCGCTGCCGACTCCGCGGTTGAGGTGATGCCACCGCCGATCGCGGCGGAAGCTGTCGAATCGTCGCCGGCTGCTGCCGAATCGGTGGCCGAGGCGGTCGCCATGCCGCCGCCGTTGCCGTCGCCGGCCGCGGTCTCCGACGACACGGAGTCGCAGCATACGGTCGCCGAGTCGGAAACCCTGGCAGCCGAGCTCGAAGCCTTGCTCGCTGCCGATGAACAGCAGGATTCCGAGTCGGCCGATACCGGTGCCGACAACGCGTTTGATGCGGATGCGACATTGCCACCGCTTTATGACGGCGACTTTTCCGCGCCGTTGGCTGACCATGGCGATGCGCAGCCGGTCGTTTCCGATGCCGCTTCCGATCAGGCGGTAGCGGCCGGGCCGGAGCTGGCTTTCGCCGATGCCTCCGAGTCACCGGCCGGGCACGCCGAGGCGAAGCCGGCGGCGCCGACATTCGATCTCGACCATCTTTCGCTGCTGGCGAATGACGACGATGCGCCGCCGTTGGCCTCGGCATCGAAGCATGCCGACGTGACCGCTCCGGCGGCTCCGGCGTGGGATTTGCTGGACCAGGATGCGGCGGTCACTACCGCGCCCGAAGCCGAGGCCCCGGTCCGTCATGACGCCTCCGATTTCGGCATCGAAAAGGTCAGTGCGGCCGATTTCCTGGCACCCGATGCAGACGAGGGCCTGGAGGTTTCGCCGATGGAGCCGGGCCTCAGCCTGGAGCTGCTCTCCATCGAGGAAGCCATCGCGCCGCAACACTACGAGCCGAATGAATTCATGCTGGATGACCTGGGCAGTGCACTGAGCCGCCTGGTCGTGCTCGGTGCCACCACCGAAGGCACCGAATCGGTGTGCCGCTTCCTGTCCGCATTGCCGGCCGGATTGCGCGTCACCGTGCTGCATACCCAGCACCTGGCCGGCAAACCGGCGGATGGGCTGGTGGAATACCTCGCGCAGCATTGTGCGTTGCCGGTGCGGCTGGTGGAGCCCGGCTTGCGCGCGCGGATCGGCGAAGTGCTGGTGGTGCCGTCCGACCAGCAAGTGCGCCTGTTGCGCGACGGCAGCATCGAATTGCAGCCGATCGGCGGGGCGTCCACTTCGGCGCCGTCGATCGACGTGAGTTTCACCATGGCGGCCAGCGTATTCGGCCGCGATGCGGTGGCCATCGTGTTCGCCGGCAGTTCCACCGATGCGGTAGGCGGCTGTCAGGCCATTCATGACCGCGGCGGCAAGGTCTGGGTGGAAGCCTCGTCCGGTGAGCATTTCGCCGACATGGTCAGCGGCGTCATGGCCGAGCACCTGTCGCAATTTTCCGGTACGCCGCACGAGCTGGCGGTGCACCTGGTCGAAGAGTTCCAGATGGAAGGTCGGCAATGAGCGAACAAGAACTGCCGCGCGAAATCCGCTGCGTGCTGGTCCCGGTGGGCAACCTGCGTCTGTTGCTGCCCAATGCCACCGTGGCCGAAGTGATCACGATGCCCACGCCCGAGACGGTCGAGGGCGCGCCGGACTGGTTGCTGGGCCGTATCGCCTGGCGCGGCTGGCGCGTGCCGCTGGTGGCCTTCACCAGGCTTGCCGGTGCGAAGGAAGGCGATGCCGATCTGGCCGTGCGCGTGGCCGTGCTCAAGGCGTTGGGCGGCAACTCGCGCATGCCGTTCGTGGCCGTGGTCACCCAGGGCTTCCCGCGACTGACCACGCTGAATGCCGAGCTGATCATCCCCACCCATGACGGCAATGCCTTGCCGCCGGGCGTCAAGGCCCAGGTGCTGGTGCGCGACGACGTGGCGGTGATCCCGGATCTGGAAGGCATCGAGGCCGAACTGGCCCGCTTGCTGGATCTGGATGAAGAAGCCGGCGCTGCCTGAAGCCGATCCGGCGGCGGGTGACTGTTGCCGTCCTTTGCACGATCAGGCTCGTGGGTGTGTGGTCCTGGCGCATCCGTTTTTCGGTGAGTGGCGGATCGGGTTCTAGATGTCCCCGTGCAAGGCCTGCAGCGCCGCCAGAGCGGCGAGGCCGGCGGTTTCCGTGCGCAGGATACGCGGCCCCAGCCGCAAGCCGGCGAAGCCGGCATCGACCAGGGCCGCGACATCGCGTTCGCTCAGGCCGCCTTCCGGCCCCACCACCAGCAAGCCACCGGCGTCGCCGAAGTCCAGCGCGCGCGCCTGTTGCGTGCCTTCCGGCAGCAGCGCCAGGCGCAGGGCCTCGTCACCGCGAAGGTTGTCCAGCCACGCCTGCAGGGGCGTGGCGGCAGTGATTTCAGGCAGGCGGGCGCGTCCGCTTTGCTCGCAGGCACTGGCCGCCACGGCGCGCCAGTGCGTCAGCCGCTTTTCGGCGCGGGCGGCATCCAGCTTTACCTCGGAGCGCTCGGTCAGCAGCGGCACGATCCGGCTCACGCCCAGCTCGGTGGCCTTCTGCACGATCAAGTCCATCTTCTCGCCGCGCGCCACGCCTTGCGCGAGGGTCAGACGCAGTGGCGACTCGTTGTCGATGCGGCGACCTTGCTCCACGCGCAGGGAAACCTCGCGCTTGCCAACGGCGAGAATGACTGCGTCATAGTCATGGCCGTCGCCGTTGAACACGGTGAGCGGGGCGCCTGCCGTCATGCGCAACACGCGCGCGACGTGTTCGGCGGCCTGGGCGGGAAGGCTCAATTCGCAGCCAATGGCCAGTGGCTGTTCGACGTGGATGCGGATGGTGCGCATGACATGGGACGCTGAAACGGCTTGCCAGCATAACGCTCCTGGCCATGGCCGGAACAGCGGTAGTGCTTGGGACGGCTCGATCCGGGCATCCGCGTGAGCGGACATTGGTCGATCCCGCGCCGGATGGCGGTTCTCGTCGGTTCCGCGGCTGAACGCACACTGCCGCCAGCGTTGGAGAGGGCGACGGTTTTCCCGGGCACCCTTTATCATCTGTCACGTGACCGGTCGCCTGCGTGCGACAAACCCCGCGAACGAGGATGTGTGCTTGAAGATCCTGCGGATCATGGTGATGGGCGTGGCCGCGCTGGTGCTCGTACTGGCCTTGCTGGTGTGGTTCATGCCGGCGCGTTGGGCCGTGGCCGCATTGGGGCCGCGCCTGCACGGAATGCGGCTTGAGCAAGTCGATGGCCTGGTCTGGCATGGGCGTGCCGGGCGGGTGCTTTCGGCTGATGGCATGGATATTGGCCAGGTGCAGTGGACCTTGTCGCGGCGTGCCTTGCTGGGTGATGTCCGGTTGCAACTGGCGTTGCAGAAGCCCGGCGTGACGCTCGATGGCACGCTGCATCGCATCTCCGCCAGCGTGGTCGACTGGAGTCATGTGCGGCTGCAGGCCGATGCGGCGTTGTTCGACGGATTGCCCTGGGTGCGCGGAAATAGCTTGCATGGACGGCTAAACGTCCATATCGTGGGCGCTCGCGTGCAGGGCATCTGGCCGATGCAGCTGGATGCGGATGCGCAATGGCAGAACGTGTCGGTGGATGAAAACGGTCGGCGCGTGACGTTGGGCAACTTTCACCTGCACGCGCAGGGTAATGGCGGAGTCATTCAGCTGGAGCTTGGCGATGATGGCACGGGGCCGCTGCAGGCCGCAGGCCATGCGTCGCTGAGTCCGTTGAGCTGGCGTTACACGCTGGTGTTGAAGCCGCGCACGAACGATCCCGCGCTGCGCCAGTGGCTGGCCGGTTTCGGAAAACTCGCGCCGGACGGTTCGCTGCAGTTGCACGGCAGCGGTGGCCTGGCCCGACTCACTTCCCGGATGGAGCAATGATGACCCCGATGCAACTGGAAGCGGCACTGGCTGCCGCGCGCGAGGCGGCGCAGGCGGCCGCGGAAGTGATCCGCCATTACTGGAGCCGCGGCGTCGAGGTGGAGATCAAGAGCGATGCCACGCCGGTGACGGTGGCCGACCGCGAGGCCGAGCAGGCGATCCGCAAGGTGTTGCATGCGGCGCTGCCGGAAGCCTCGATCTACGGCGAAGAGTTTGGCCTGGACGGTGCGCGGGATGGCCTGCTGTGGCTGGTCGATCCACTGGATGGCACCAAGAGTTTCGTGCGCCGAACGCCGTTTTTCTCCACCCAGATTGCGCTGATGGACCACGGCGAACTGGTGCTGGGCGTGTCCAGCGCACCGGTGTATGGCGAGACGATGTGGGCGCATGCCGGAGGCGGCGCATGGTTCGAGGGCGAGCGTGTGCACGTGGCGAATACCAGCGACATGGCGCAGGCGTCGATCTCCACCGGCAACGTGAAAACACTTACCGGCGACGCGCGCTGGGACGCCATGGGCGCCTTGATCCGCGACAGCAACCGGATCCGTGGCCACGGCGATTTCTGCCATTACCACCTGCTCGCGCGCGGTGCGCTGGACCTGGTGGTCGAATCGGACGTGAACATTCTCGACATTGCCGCGTTGGCGGTGATCGTGCGTGAAGCGGGCGGCGTGTTCACCGATCTGGAAGGCCTGCCACTGACGCTGGATACGCGCAGCGTGCTGGCCGGCACGCCGGAGATTCACGCGCAGGCATTGCGCCGATTGGTGCTTCCGGCCGTCAGCTGAGGCGGCTGCGCGCTACAATCGAACGATGCCCAAGCTCCCCGTCATCCACGCCACGCGCGATACCGGTACCAGCCATTTCCTGCATGTCGAGCAGGTCGACCTGGAATTTTCCAACGGCGAACGGCGCACCTACGAGCGTCTCAAGGGGCGCGGGCCCGGCGCGGTCATCATCGTGCCGATGCTCGATGACGAGACCGTGCTGCTGGTGCGTGAGTACAGCGTAGGCGTGAACCGCTACGAGCTGGGCCTGCCCAAGGGCAAGCTCGATCACGGCGAGACGGCCGAGCAGGGCGCCGATCGCGAGATGAAGGAAGAGATCGGTTACGGCGCGCGCAAGCTGAAGAACCTGCATGCGCTGACGCTGTCGCCGGCCTACATGACGCACGTGGCTCATGTGGTGCTGGCGCAGGATCTGTACCCCGAACGCCTGCCTGGCGACGAGCCGGAAGAGCTTGAAGTGGTGCCGTGGAAATTGTCCCAACTGCATGAGCTGATCGGGCGCGAGGAGGTCAGCGAAGGGCGTTCGATCGCCGCGTTGTTCATGGCGCGCGAGTATCTCGCCGGCCGCTGGAAATTGCCGTGAGCGGCGCTCTTGGACGCGCCTTGCTGGAGCAGGTGGGCGCGCTGGCGCGGCGCGCCGGCGACGCGATCATGGCGATCTATCGGCAGGATTTCGAGGTCGAGTTCAAGGCCGATCATTCGCCGTTGACCGCTGCGGACCTGGCCGCGCAGAAGGTGATCGCCGCTGGCCTGGCCTCGCTCGATCCGGTGTGGCCGATCGTGTCCGAAGAGGCGCGCCAATTGCCGTGGGAGCAGCGTCGCCAATGGACGCGTTACTGGCTGGTCGACCCGCTCGATGGCACCCGCGAGTTCGTCAAGCGCAACGGCGAGTTCACCGTCAACATCGCCTTGATCGAGAACCATCACAGCGTGCTCGGCGTGGTGCTGGCGCCGGTGACTGGCGAACTGTTCGCGGCCGCGCAAGGGCACGGCGCGTGGCAACAGGCGCATGAAGGCGGGGCGTGGCAGCGTATCGCCACGCGTGCGCTGGCGCGGCCGGCACGCGTGGCCGGCAGCCGTTCGCATGGCGGTGCGCAGGAAGACACGTTGCGCCACATGCTGGGCGACGACTACCAATTGCAGCCGCTGGGTTCCTCGCTGAAGTTCTGCCTGATCGCGCGCGGCGCGGCGGATGTCTACCTGCGTCGCGGCCCCACCAGTGAATGGGACACGGCCGCGGCACAGTGCGTGCTGGAGGAAGCCGGTGGCGCGGTGCTGGATCTCCATGGCCAGCCGTTTCGCTACAACCGCGGCGAGTCGCTGCTGAACCCCGAGTTCATCGCCGTAGGCGACAGCGGTATCGACTGGACGCGGAAGTTGCGCGACGCCGGCTTGCCATAAGGCGAGGAGTGGGAAATGAGGAGTGAGAAGTGAGAGAAAACCCCGCAGCCGGCAGGCTTTTGCCTTCTCTCACGCCTCACTTCTCTTCCCTCACTCCTCTCTCATGACCATCACCCGCCACACTCTCGCTGACCTGCTCACCATCATGGCGCGCCTGCGCGATCCCGAACACGGTTGCCCGTGGGATGTGCAGCAGGATTTCGACAGCATCGCGGCGTACACGCTCGAGGAAGCCTACGAGGTGGTCGATGCGATCGACCGGCGCGACTGGGATGACTTGCGCGACGAACTGGGCGACCTGCTGCTGCAGGTGGCGTTCCACGCACGCATGGCCGAGGAACGCGGGTTGTTCGATTTCGCCGACGTGGCCGATGCCATCAGCAACAAGATGATTCGCCGTCATCCGCACGTATTCGGCGACACGCATTACGACGACCTGGATGCGCAGAAGCGCGCCTGGGACGAGATCAAGGCGGCCGAGCGCGCGGCGAAAGGCGATGCCCACGATGACAGCGCGCTGGCCGGCGTCTCGCACGGTTTGCCGGAATGGAAGCGTGCACTGAAGCTGCAGCAGCGTGCTGCCGGCGTGGGCTTCGACTGGCCGGACCATCGCCCGGTGCTGGACAAGCTGGCCGAGGAAGTCGACGAAGTGCGTGCGGAATTCGACGCCGGCGCCGATCCGGCGCGGCTCGAAGACGAGATCGGCGACGTGCTGTTCGTGATGGTGAACCTGGCGCGCCATGCCGGCGTGGATTTTTCGCGTGCGCTGCGCCATGCCAATGCGAAGTTCGAGCGGCGTTTCCGCGGCATGGAAGCGTTGGCCCGTGCGGAAGGGCGCGGCATGGCTGCGCATGATCTTTCCGCACAAGAGGCACTGTGGCAATGCGTCAAGGCGGCTGAAAAGGGCAAGTGACAGGATCCGGCGATGTTCGAGCCGGCCTGCAACCCTTTTTGTCCGGGCTGCATCCTAGGAGCGTGGGTGGTAGAAATCTTCCGGGCTGCAGAAGTGGCTGCGTGGTCCATATGTCCGTCGCTTCTTGGCCCATAGAGCCACTATGGGCCGGCGAATCGTCGAAAATCTGTCCTCACGCAGCCACTTTTTCGCCTCGAAAGTTTCTACCGCCCACGCTCCTGGCAGGGCCGTCTCATCCATTTGCGGAGAACATCATGCGTCGAATCCTCGTCCTCGCCCTGTTGCTGCTGCCCTTGGCGGCTACCGCCACCAATCAATGCAAATATCAGGCGCCGCGCGCGCTGAAGCTCGACCTGGCCGGTGTGCATGGCGTGCAGATCGAAGTGCACAGCCACGACCTGCACCTCCTCGGCAATGGCAGTGCGACCGACCTGCAGCTGAGCGGTCGCGCTTGCGCATCGGATCAGTCGCTGCTGGACAAATTGCAGGTTACCTCGCGCCGCGAAGGCGACCAGTTGATCGTCGACATCGGCAACAAGGAAGGCTGGTTCAACATCAACCTGTTCGGCAGCTCCTACGCCTATCTCGATCTCAAGCTGCAACTGCCTTCCAGCATGCCGGTGACGCTGGACGTGGGCTCGGGCGATGCCCACGTCAGCGATCTGCAGCAGCTTGCCAGTCATGTCGGTTCGGGCGATCTGGACGTGCGCCGGATCACCGGCAAGCTCAGCAGCAGCGTGGGCTCGGGCGATGTCGACGCCGAGGACATCGGCAGCCTGGAACTGGGGTCGGTGGGCTCGGGTGACGTCAAGGCCAGCCATATCCGCGGCGACGTGCACATCGGCAGCATCGGCTCGGGTGACGTGACGCTGCGCCAGGTGGCTGGCAGCGTGCAGGCCAGCACGTTGGGCTCGGGCGATCTGTCGGTGAAGGACGTGCAGGGCAATCTGAGCGTCAGTGCGGTGGGCAGCGGCGATGTCGATCACAGCGGGGTGAAGGGCAAGGTCAGCGTGCCCAGCGACGACTGAGCATGCCTATGGCGGGGGCACGCGTCGGGGGTTCATCCCAACGCGCGCCATGCCAGGTACACCAGCGGTGCGCACACCAGCAGGAAAGGCACCGAGACTGCATGAAACAGCCGCCAGCCGTGCGGCTGTTTTGCCAGTCGCAGCGCAATCAGGTTCGCCATCGAGCCGATCGCCAGTCCGAAACCACCCACGTTGACCGCCACGGCCAGCGCCAGTGCGTCGGGTGCGTGATCCAGCAGCAGGACGGTGGCCGGCACGTTGCTGATCAGCTGCGAGGCGACGATGCCGCTGACGTAAAGAATCAGTGGCAGGTGCAAGTCGAGGTGGCCAAGCAGATGCCGCACCACCGGCAATTCGGCGAAATGGCCAAGCCCGAGGAAGATTGCCGCGAACGTGAGCAGCAACAGCCAGTCGATCCGACGCAGGCTGGGTCGCGCCAACAGCACGAACAACAGCAGCAGTAACAGCGCACCTGTCAGGGCGTGGCCGTATTCCATCGCCACGACCATGCCGACCAGTGCCAGCACGGCGCCCAGCGCCAATCGGCGCGACGCGACGCTGTCATCAAGGCGTTCCGCGGTGAGCGCCACGCGTTCGCGCGGAAGCCATAACCACGTCAACGCGCCCAGCAGCACGAGCATCACCGCTGCGACGGGCAGCATCGCCGCGACGAAATGAAAAAACGGTACCTGTGCGTGCTGCCACAGCAGCAGGTTCTGCGGGTTGCCGATCGGGCTCAACGTGCTGCCGGCATTCACGGCCAGCGCCTCCAGCACCACCATGCGGCCCACCGGCAGATTCGAAATGCTGCCGGCTGCCAGCGTCAATGGCACGACCAGGAACAGGCTTACGTCATTGGTCAGTACCATCGACAGCAGTGCGGTGAGCGCCACCAGCAGCAGGCCCAGCCCACGCAGCGAATGCATGCGTGCCAGCAACAGGCTGGCAGCGTGTTGCACCAGGCCGCTGTCGCGGATGCCCTGGATGGCGATCAGCAAGCCCAGCAGGCCCGCCAGCGTGGGCAGTTGCAACCAGCGGCGATATTGCGCCAGCGGTTGTGGGTCGATGAGGGCCAGCGCGATGGCCAGGATGGCGAACAGCAGCAACAGCCACTCGCTTTTCAGCCGATGCAGCCAAGGTCGGGAAACGGAGGAAGTAGGCGGCATGCGGTGGCGATGTCAGTGCGTTTCGTCGTCGCCCCGGCGACGGCAAGAGCGAGTGCTGCCGGCACCGATGGCGATCCCGATGCCGGCACCCAGGGCAATGCCCAGGGCCAGGTTGTGCAGCGCGACGCCAAAGGCACAACCGAGGCCGATGCCGATGGCGATGCCGGCGCCCATGTTGCGGCGGCGCCGGGGCGTATCGGGCTTTTCGGGAGTAGACATGGACGTGTTTCCGTCTGGAGAGTCGTGGCGCCAGTCTGGGGTCTGCTCAGCCCTCCCGCAACAGCCGCATCGGCGACGTGTGCGTCACCTTGCGCGTGCCGGCCAGCCCCAGCAGCATCACCACGCCCGCGGCGATCAGCGCGGACAAGGCCAGTGGCCCAAGCGGTGGTACGTAGTGCTCGATGTGAAACACCTGCCGTCCCAGCCACCAGCCGGCGCCGGCCGCGCCCGCGGTGGCGGTGAGCCCGGCGATCAGACCGAGCAACGCAAACTCGCAGGCAGCCGCGATGCGAAGCTGCCCGCGCCGTGCACCCAGCGTGCGCAACAGCGCCGCTTCGTGGCGACGTTCGGCGGCGCTGGCGGAAAGCGCGGCGGCCAGCACCAGCGCGCCGGCGAGCAGGCTGAAAGCCAGCACCCAACGCACCGCGCCGCTTACGCGATCAACGATCTGGTGGATGCGGTCGAGCAGGTCGTCCACATCCACCAGGCTCAGGTTGGGATAGGCGCGCGACAGCGTGGCCACCTGCGTCGCGTGCCCGCGTGGCAAATGGAAACTGGCCAGCCAGGTGTGCGGCAGCGCACTGGCGTGGGCGGGGTCGAGCAACAGGAAGAAGTTGACGCGGAACGAACTCCAGTCGACCTGGCGGAAGCTGGTGACCCTGGCGTCGAGCCGGCCTTCACCCACGTCGAAGCTCAACGTGTCGCCCAGCTTCAGCGCGAACATGTCGCGCCACATCGTATCCACCGACACTTCCGCCTGTGCGGGCCGGGGCGTGAACCAGTGTCCGGCGATCACCCGGTTGGCCGGCGGCAGCGTGCCGGCCCAGGACAAGCGCAACTGGCGGTCGCTCCAGTCTTTCGCGCGCGGGTCGTTGAAGTGCAGGCCGTCGATCGGATGGCCGTCGATGGCTACCAGCTTGCCGACCGCCAGCGGCAGCATGTTGAGCTGGTCCGCGCCGAGTCGCGCGAGTGCCTTGCTGAAGTCGTCGCGCTGGTTGGTCTGCAGATTCAGCACGAACCAGTTCGGCGTGTTCGAGGGCAATTCGCTGCGCCAGCCGTCGAGCATGGAGGGCGCGATGATCGCCAGCACCAGCAGCGCGGTGAGGCCCATGCCCAGCGCGGTGGCCTGGATCACGCTGAGCCCGCGGCGCCGGGCCAGCGCGGCCAGCCCCAGTCGAAGCGCGGGATGCGCACCCGGTGCCACGCGGCGCGCCAGCCACAGCAATCCCCACGCCAGCAGGGCGGCTGCCACGGCCACGCCGGACAGGCTGATGGCAAGAATGCCGGCCAGCCGCGCCGAGCCGCTCTGGCTCCAGATCAGGGCCAGCGCGACCAGCGCCGGAACCAGGTACAGGCTGTCGAAACGTCGTACCCGTCGCATGACGCTGTCGCGGAAAACCGCGACCGGCGATACCTCGGCCAGCCGCGCCAAGGGCGGCAGGGCGAAGCCGGCGAGCACTGCAAGCCCGATGCCGGTCGCGGCCAATGCAGGGCCCCACGGCAGCACCGTCGGCACGCCGGCGAACAAGGTGCTGGCAAACAGCCAGGCAGCCTGTGCCAGTCCCAGGGCCAGCGCCACGCCCAAGATCAACGCGGGTACGGCGAGTGCCAGCAAGGTGCCGATCAACAGGCCGAACACCCGTCGTCGCGGGGTGCCCAGGGCGCGCAGCAACGCCACTTCGCTGGTTTTGCGTCGCGCGTACTGTTGCGCAGCCAGGGCGATCGCCACGCCGGCGAGCAGGGCCGACAGCAACGCGGTAAGCCGCAGGAAGGCGCTGGCACGATCGAAAGCGCTGCGCATGCGCTGGCGGGTCTGTTCCGGGGTGATCAGTTGCGCGCCTTGCGGCAGGGTGGTCGACTGCGCCCAATCGCGCCAGTTGTGGACAGGGGCAGGTGCACCGGCCAGCAGCAATCGATGCCTGGCGCGACTGCCGATACCCAGCAGGCCTGCCTGTTCGGCATCGGTCAGGCTCATCACCGCGCGCGGGGCCAGTGCGATCAGTTGACCGCCATCGGGCTGGCGTACCAGTTCGGCGGCGATGTGCAGTTCGCGGCCGCCGAGTTGCAGCATGTCGCCCACCTGCAGCTGCAGCGCGACCAATGCGCGATGATCGAGATAGACGTTGCCCGCCGCCGGTCCGTGTCCCGTCTGCGTATGGCCATGGGTGTCGCGCAGTTCCAGCGTGCCACGCAGCGGGTAGGCCGCGTCGGTCGCCAGCACATCAAGCAATTGGCTGCGGCCGTGGGCAAAAGCCACGCTGGGGAAGCTGGCGCTGCGGTTGACCTTCAAGCCGTCGTGGGTGGCGCGGGTGGCGAAGTCGTCTGGCAAACGTTGCGGCGAGGACACGCCGATGTCGCCACCGATCAGTTCCGCCGCGCTGGCAAGTACGCCGCGCTCCACCCGTGTCGACAGCGTGGCGACCACGCCGAGTGCGGCCACCGCTAGCACCAGCGAGCCGGCCAGCGTGCGCAATTCGGGCAGCCGCCATTCGCGGCGCAAAGTGCGCAGGGACAGCCGCAGCAGGTTCATGCGTCCGCTTCCGCGGAGTGCGCGCGCAGGCGGCCTTCTTCCAGTTCCACCCGGCGTACGCAACGTTCGGCCAGTTGGGCATCGTGGGTGACCAGCACCAGGGTGGTGTGGTGGTCGCGGTTCAGCGCGAACAGCAGGTCGATGATGTGGTGGCCGGTGCGCTGGTCGAGATTGCCGGTGGGTTCGTCGGCGAACAACACGCGCGGGCCGTGCACGAAGGCGCGCGCGATCGCCACGCGCTGCTGCTCGCCGCCGGATAGCTGCGCCGGGTAGTGGCGACGCCGCGCCTCCAGGCCAACCGAGGCCAAGGCTTCGCGCGCACGCGTGCGGGCGAGGCGATCGCCCTCCAGTTCCAGCGGCAGCATTACGTTTTCTTCGGCGCTGAGTGCTGGCAGCAGGTGGAACGACTGGAACACGAAGCCGACCAGTTGCCGCCGCAGATCCGCCCGGGCTTCTTCGTCCATGCTTTCCAGCGCGTGGCCATCGAGACGAATGCTGCCTGCACTGGGGGTGTCCAGTCCGGCGAGCAGGCCGAGCAGGGTGGTTTTGCCCGAGCCCGACGCGCCGACGATGGCGAAGCTCTCGCCTGCCGCCACCTGCAGGCTTACGCCATCGAGGATATCCAGCCGCCCCTCGGGGCCTTGTACCGACTTGCTAACATCGCGCACATCGAGAAGAAACCGGGGTGTACCGCTCATGCGTCGAATCCTGTGGCTGCTGTTATCCATGTTCGCGATGGTCGCCACGGTGCAGGCCGCGCCGACGAAGACCGTGCTGGTACTGGGCGATTCGCTGTCCGCCGCACACAACATAGCCACGGACCAGGGCTGGGTGCATCTGCTGGATGTCCGTCTTGGCAAGATGGTGCCGGCATGGACGGTGATCAATGCCAGCATCAGTGGCGAGACGTCGCTGAGCGGTCGCAATCGCCTGCCGGCACTGCTGGCGAAGTACCGACCGAAAGTAGTGGTGATCGAGCTGGGTGCGAACGATGGCCTGCAGGGGCTGTCGCTGGCTGACCTGCGCGCCAACCTCGCGGCGATGATTGACGAGTCCACCGCGGCCAAGGCGAAGGTGCTGCTGCTCGGCATCGAGCTGCCGGTGAACTATGGCCCGCAATACCGTGATGGCCTGCGCGCCATCTACGCCGATCTGGCGCGGCAGAAGCACGTGGCGCTGGTGCCGTTTCTGCTCGCTGGCGTGGCGTTGAAGCCGGAGCTGATGCAGGACGATGGACTGCATCCCCTTGCCGCGGGCGAGCCGATCGTGCTCGACACCGTATGGAGCAAGCTGCAGCCGCTGCTTCGCTGAGACGAATCTGAACGATGGCGTGGAGTCTTCACACCTCGATCACAGGTCGCGCCGGTAGCCTTTCACAAATGTGAAACGGAGTAGGGAGTCGCTCATGAGCGCACGTGAAGAGAACGCGGGGCTGATCCTGTTGGTCGAGGACAATCGCCAGATCGCCGAGATGGTGGGCGAGTTCCTCGAAGGCCGTGGCTACTCGGTGGATTACGCCGCCGATGGTGTCAGTGGCCTGCATCTGGCCGTTTCCAACAGCTATGACGTGCTGGTGCTGGACCTGATGCTGCCGGGCATGGACGGGCTGGACGTGTGTCGCAAGCTGCGCGGCGACGCCAAGAAATCCACCCCGGTACTGATGCTGACGGCACGCGACACGCTGGAAGACAAACTGGTCGGCCTGGAAGCCGGCGCCGACGATTACCTGGTGAAGCCGTTCGAAGTGCGTGAGCTGGAGGCCCGCCTGCGTGCGCTGATCCGTCGTGATCGCCGCCAGGTGTCCACCGAGGTGCTGACGGTGGGCGACATGACCCTGGACACCGCCACGCTGCGCCTCACCCGTGGCGGGCAGGAGCTCACGGTGTCGCCGATCGGCTTGAAGCTGCTGGCGATCCTGATGCGCGAATCGCCGCGCGTGGTCAGTCGCCGGGACATCGAGCGCGAGATCTGGGGCGATACCTTGCCCGATTCGGACACCTTGCGTTCGCATCTCTACAACCTGCGTCGGGTCATCGACAAACCCTTCGCGCATCCCCTGTTACATACCATCCATTCGGCCGGCTATCGGCTGGCGGACCTCTCCGCGGAGGTGGCGTCAGCCACGCAACCGGCCTGATCGGAGGGCCGTACCATCATCATGACTGACAGGGGCATGTCGTCATCCAGCGCCGCGTTTCGACGCGGCGCGTTTCATCGCCGGCTGGTGCTGATCTTCGGACTGCAACTGGTCGCGGTGGTGATTGCCTGCCTGATGGGTTTTTACGACGTCGCGCCGCCGCTCGCGGTACTGGCGTTGATCGTGATCACCAGCGTACTGGCCTGGCTGGCGGCGCGACGCCAGTGGCGGCCGGTGAGTGCGCTGGCACGCGTGATCAGCGGCTGGAACGAGCAACAGCCGGACCTGGATTCGCTGGAACCGCAGCGCCTGCCGCGCCATTCCGATGCCGACCTGGCGGAATTGGCGCGCGGGCTGCACGTTTTCGCCAGCCGCGTTGCCGACTACAACCAGCGCGAACGCTACTTCACGCGCGATGCCAGCCACGAGCTGCGCAGTCCGCTGACGATCATCAAGATGTCCACCGACATGCTGTCCGACGAGCCGGCGTTGAGCGAGAGCGGGCAACGCTCGCTGGGACGCATCCGGCGCGCCACGCGCGAACTGGAGGCGGTGGTGGAATCGCTGCTGATCCTTGCCAGAGAGTCGGACAATGGCCAGGGCGAACACGATTTCGTGGTCAATGACGTGCTGCGCCGCGTGCTGGAGGATGCGCGCGAAGGCTTGCACGGCAGGGCGATTACGTTGCAACTGGATGAGCCGGCCCGATTCGCCTTGCATGGCGCGCCGCGGGTGTTCGCGGTGCTGTGCGGACAACTGGTGCGACACGCCGGGCAGCACGCCGCGGGGCAGGGTAAGGTGAAGATCAGCGTATTGCCCGGGGCCGTCGAAGTGAGCAGTTCGGGCATCGGTCGCGCGACGAATGACGCGAGCCACGAACAGGGCTTCGAGCTGGCCATTGCGCGGCGTATCAGCGAGCGTTTCGCCTGGCCGCTGGAATGGGGCGGCGACGACCATGAAGGCATCATTCGCGTGCGCTTCCCGCACACGGTCCCCGTCACGGAATGACGCGGCATGAAAAAGCCCCCGGACGCGCGGTGCGCGCTCGGGGGCTTTTTGCAGGAGCCTGTCGCCGGTGGTGATCAGCCCAGCGCGGGGCTGACCTTGAACGCGCAGCCGGTTTTCGCCTTGACGTCGTCCACGGTCACGCCGTCGTTGAGTTCGATCAGGGTCAGGCCCTTGCCTTTCTCCACCTCGAACACGCACAGGTCGGTGATGACCAAGTCCACCACCTGCTTGCCGGTAAGCGGCAGGTCACACTGCTGCTTGATCTTCGGCGAACCGTCCTTCGCGCAGTGCTCCATCAGCACCACCACACGGCGCACGCCGCTGACCAGGTCCATCGCGCCGCCCGGACCCTTCACCATCTTGCCGGGCACCATCCAGTTGGCGAGATCGCCGGTGGCCGAGACTTCCATGCCACCCAGGATCGACAGGTCGATGTGGCCGCCGCGGATCATCGCGAACGAATCGGCACTGGAGAAGAACGCCGAGCCGGGCAGGGTGGTAATGGTCTGCTTGCCGGCATTGATCAGGTCGGGGTCGACCTGGTCCTCGGTGGGGAACGGACCGATGCCGAGCAGGCCATTCTCCGACTGCAGCACCACGTCGATGCCGGCCGGGATGTAGTTGGCCACCAGGGTGGGAATGCCGATGCCGAGGTTCACGTAGAAGCCGTCGCGCAGCTCCTTCGCCGCGCGCTGCGCCATCGCGCTGCGCGTGGGGTTTTCCTTGCCGGTATTGGCGCCGGCGAGGGTGCGGATCTCGATGCGCTTTTCGTACTTCGCGCCCTGCACGATGCGATCGATGTAGATGCCCGGCACGTGGATGTTGTTCGGGTCGAGTTCGCCCACCGGTACCAGATGCTCCACCTCGGCCACGCAGACCTTGCCGCAGGTGGCGATCATCGGGTTGAAGTTGCGCGCGGTCTCGCGGAACACCAGGTTGCCGTGCGCGTCGCCTTTCCATGCCTTGACGATCGACAGGTCGGCCGTGATGGACTCTTCCAGCACGTATTCCTTGCCGTGGAAGGCCTTGGTTTCCTTGCCCTCGGCCAACTTGGTGCCGAACGCGGTGCGGGTATAGAAACCAGGAATGCCGGCGCCGCCGGCGCGCAGCTTCTCGGCCAGCGTGCCCTGCGGGGTCAGGTGCAGTTCCAGTTCGCCGGCCAGCACCTGGCGCTCGAACTCCTTGTTCTCGCCCACGTAGGAGGCGTACACGCGCTTCACCTGATGTGTTTTCAGCAGCGGGCCCATGCCGAAGTCGTCCACGCCGGCATTGTTGCCGACGATGGTCAGGTCCTTGGTACCTGCCTCCAGCAGTGCGCCGATCAGGTTTTCGGGAATGCCGCAGAGGCCGAAGCCGCCGGCGGCGATGGTCATGTCGTCGAACAGCAACCCGTCGAGCGCGGCGGCCGCGCTTGCATACACCTTGTCCATTACTGTGCCTTCGTGAAGTGAGAGCCAGACCCCTAGGATACGACGGATTGACGTCGGACCCATGGGAATGGAGGTCGCAGGGCGCTTCCGTGCGGAAGGGTACGGAGTGTTGCCGGGGCGGCGTGGTGCCATGTTCATGCTTGACATGCAGCGTTTACGTGCGTAAACATAAGCACACGATTACACATGTGAACGATACGCCATGGCCATCAGCGAAGCCGAAGCGACCATCATGGATGTGCTGTGGCATTCCGCGCCACGCACGGCCGAAGACATCCTCGCCGAAGTCGGTCCGGCGCAGCAGTGGCAGGAAGGCACGGTTAAATCCCTGCTCAACCGCCTGCTGAAGAAAAAGGCGGTGAAGGCCGAGCGCGACGGTCGGCGCTATCTCTACACGCCCCTGCTCAGTCGCGAGAAATACGTTTCGCAAGAGAGCAAGGGATTGCTCGATCGCCTGTTCGACGGTCGCGTGGCGCCGCTGGTGGCGCACTTCTCCGAACAGCGCAAGCTGTCGAAGAAGGACATTGCCGAGCTGCGCAAGCTGCTGGAGGAGCTGGGCGATGAATAGCATCGACGCGATGGTGGCGCCATGGCTGGCGCGTGGCTGGATCATGCTGCTGGCTTTCACCGCCGCGATCCTGCTGGTGGGCCTTCTGCGCCGCCCGTGTCGTCGGTGGTTCGGCGCCGAACGCGCGTTCCAGCTCTGGCTGTTGCCGCCACTCGCCGTGCTGGCCAGCCAATGCCCGCATGCGGCAACGTCTGCCGGATCCTTGCCCGCGGTGGTGTACACGATTACCTCGGCTGGTGGCGCGCTGTCAGCGCATGCTGATATGCCAACGAGCGCTGCCTGGTACGCGTGGGGCATGCTGGTCTGGTTTGCCGGCGTGCTGTTGAGCGCGGTGCTGACCATGTTCGCGCAATGGCGTTGGTACGCGCGTCTTGACGGCGCGGCGCCGATGGATGGCGGCCCGTTGCGCTGGCCGGTATGGCGCGCGGCAAACGTGGATGTCGGGCCGGCGCTGGTCGGTACATGGCGCCCGCGCATTGTCGTGCCAGCCGATTTCGAACAACGTTACGACGCGACCGAACGCGCTTTGATCCTCGCTCACGAGGAGGTGCATGCACGGCGTGGCGACGGCTGGTGGAGCCTGGTGGCCCGGATCAGTGCAGCGCTGTGCTGGTTCCATCCGTTGGTGTGGCTGGCCTTGCATGCCATGCGCCAGGACATGGAGCTGGCATGCGATGCCGCCGTGATGCGTGAACACGGCGGGCAACGACGCACCTATGCCAATGCGATGTTGAAAACCCAGTCGGCGGCTCTGGCGCTGCCGGTGGGATGTCCCTGGTTGCCTCATCACCCACTTGCGGAGCGTATCGCCATGTTGAAATTGCCTTCACCCAACCGCCAGCAGCGGATGGCCGGAACGATGGCTGGCACGGCGCTGGTACTGGCTGTCGCGGGCTCGGTCTATGCCGCCAGCGTGCCGGCCGCATCCGAGCAAGGTTCCTCTGCCGATGGGCAGACGTACCAGTTGGACATGAAGATCGAAACCGCTGCGGACGAGGCGCATCATCGTCATGCCGAACGCACTTCGCTGGCGCTTTGCGCGGCGGCGGGGAAGACGACCACGGCAAGCTTTCCCGACTGGAAAATCGATGCCGTCACCGAGCCCTCGGGACGCGATGGCGTGCGTATCCGTCTGGTCATGACGGGAGACGGCCATGCGCCACTTGCGCGTCGCGAGTTGCGTGTCAGGCTGGGCAAGTCGTCGCGCGTGACCGCTACGGGCGCGGATGGCAAGCGCAGCTATGTCGTCGACGTGATACCGCTGGTCGGTTGCCCGGCCCGCGCTGCAGGTCACGTGGTGAGTGAACACCTGAGCAAGGTTCCCGCACGCCAGGCGGCGCAGACCATCGCCTCGAAGACAGGCTTCGAACTGTTCAATCCGCAGGCGCTGAACAATGCGCTGATCACCTTCAATTTCGATGCAGTGCCTGGCGATCGCGCACTCCGCCTGATTGCCGAAGTCGACGGAAAAAAAGCGGTGTTCGATGGCTGGAAGGTGCGCTTCGAGCCGAAGTGATGGCGACATGCCGGGGTTGCGGGCGAGTTCATCCGGGCACGGATTAACTGTGATAATGCGCGCTTATCCGTGTACTGAAAGGCCCGACATTGCGCATTCCGACATGGTTGTCTTCGACGCGATGGATGCTCGCGGTTCCGGTGTTGCTGGGGCTCATGGCCTGTATCTGGGTGAGTGGCGGCGTGATGTTGTGGCCGGGTCAGGTGAACTGGCTGGCGCACAGCGATCTCGCACAGAGTTACCTGGGCTGGGCCTTTTACCGACACGCGCCTTGGACGTGGCCGCTGGGTGCCAATCCAGCCTACGGTGCGGGATTGCACAGCTCGATCTACTACTCCGATTCGATCCCGCTGCTGGCGATGTTGTTCAAGCCGTTGTCCGCGTGGTTGCCGGAACCGTTCCAGTACTTCGGCTTGTGGGTGCTCGCCTGCTTCGTGTTGCAGGCGGTCTTCGCGTGGCGACTGTTGGGACTGGCGCAAGCGCGACCGTTGGACAAGCTGCTGGGCACGGTGTTTTTCGTGTTGGCGCCGCCGATGCTGAACCGGCTCGGCGGCCACATGGCGCTGGTAGGGCACTGGATGATCCTGGCAGCACTGTGGTTGTGCCTGCGGCCGTCACGTCGGCGCCAGAGCACTTGGTGGGCTGTGCTGGTAGCGACGGCGATGGTCGTGCATGCCTACCTGTTTGCGATGGTGGTGGCGATCTGGCTGGCCGACGTGGTGCAGCGTCAGCGCAACATGCAGCAAGCAGAGCCGCTGCGCCCAAGTGGCGTGCTTCGGCGCTGGCTGCCCGAATGGGTGCTGGTGGTCTCGACTACGTGTGTGGTGGCGTGGCTGGCGGGCTTCTTCATGGTGTCCGGGCATGGCATGCAAGCCAATGGCTTCGGCTACTACAAAATGAACTTGCTGGCACCGTTCAACGGCGATGGCTGGTCCTGGTTCGGCCTGCGCTTCGCGGAAGCGCCCGGCGAATACGAGGGTTTCAACTATCTGGGTCTGGGCGGCATGGCATTGGTGGCGATGGCTTTGCTGACGGTGGCCTGGCGACGGGAACCTCGACGCCAGCGCCTGATTCCGTCCCCATTGTGGATCGTGGCTGTGCTGCTTGCCGTGCTGGCGGTGACCTGCAATGTCGGTTTCGGATCGCTGCAGTGGCATATGCCGTTGCCCCGGCGCTGGTGGGAAAAGCTCTCGCACCTTTCGCTGCAATCGACGGGGCGAATGTTCTGGGTGACGTATTACCTGATCCTGCTGGCGGCACTGCTGGTGCTGCTGCAACGCTGGCGTGGCCCGGTGCGAACGGTGCTGCTACTGGCGCTGGTCGCGTTGCAACTGATGGATCTTCATGTCGGATTGTCGAGCCTGCGCACGACGTTGCTGGCGCGCGCGAGGAGTACGCCCGTTTCGCTGAACAGCCCATTCTGGAATGCGGTGGGCGAACGATATCGCACGCTGCGACAACTGCCGCTGGCGCTGATGTCGCCGGGCTGGGAGACGCTGGCGTTCTATGCGCAGGAACACCGCATGCGAACCGACGCGGTGCAACTGGCGCGCATCGACTGGCCGCGTTTCCTGTCGCTGTACAACCACGGGAAGGCAGCTTTGCTGGGCGACAGGTTGGATGCGTCCACGCTGTACCTGCTGGATGATCGCGAGGTCGCTGCCGCACGACTGGCGGTGCCGGCAAGTGCGGCAGCGTTGTTCCGGTTGGATGGACACAATGTGCTGGCGCCAGGCTGGTCATCGGCCCTGCCTGTGCGAGCGACGGACCTGCGCTTGCCCAGTTCGGCCAAGTCGCCGTTCCAGTTGCCGTTCCATGATGATCTGGCCGCTGGTGGCCCGGGCCGGTTGCTGCTCGGCGAGGGTTGGAACAGCACGAATGCTGGCGCGGTGTCGTCGCGTGGCGATACCGCCAGCGTGTTCGTACCGGTGGACGGGACGTCGGGCCAGCAGGTACGCGTCGAACTGGACTTGCGCTCCGACGGTTCGCACAAATCGCAGGCCCGGCAATTGGACGTGTGGATCGATGGTCGGCAGGCGGGCAGTTGCACGCTTACCACGGCGATGTGCCGGACGTTGAGTCTGGATGTGCCGCTGACCCGGCCCGGCCCGCATCTGCGGGAGCTGGTGTTGCGCCCGGCCCGATCCGGGGTGCGATTGCACGTCGAGCTGGTCGGGATACGGGTAGCGCCTGCCGGTTGAGTCAGCTGCTGCGTGCTTTCAGTGCAGCTTCTGCAGTTGCTGTGGCGTCAATTCGCCACTGATGCCCAGATGCGTGCCATCGGCACGGATCAGCAGTGTGCGCGGGGTTTCGCCACCCCAGTTCGGATCGATCAGGAAGTTGAGGCGGTCTGGGGTTGCGGCGGCGTAGGCGCGGGCGGGGTAGTTGTCCAGGCCTGCGTGGTGCAGGCGTTGCTCGATCGCCTGGTGTTGCGCGATGTCGTCGGTGGCGATGGTGACCAGTGTGATCTCGTGCGGGTGGGCTTGTTGCAGTTTCGCCAGCGCTTGCATGTTCGATTCGCAGTAAGCGCAATCGAGCGCCCAGATCGCGAGGAGGCGTTCGCCGTGGGCGGGCGGCTTCAGCAAAGCAGGTACCTCGGCGGCCGTGAGCGCGGTGAGCGTGTTCGCCTGGGCGAAGCTGGGTAGCGCCAGGGTTAGTGCGAGCAGGGCGAGCAGGGCAGGGCGGCGCATGATCACTGGGCCTTGGCGGGTACCAGCCGGAAGCCGGTGCTGGTGTTCCACGCTACGTAGGCTCGCCCTTGCCACAGCAGCAGTTGTGGCGAACCGGCGGCGCCGTCGGTCTGGCTGATCGCGCGGGCGGCATCGAAATGCACGCCGTTGTCGGTCGAGCGGCGCAGCATGAGTGTGTAACCCTTTGCGCTGACCTGGTTCCACGTCAGCCACACGGTGTGGCCATGCACGGCGACGTCGGCATGGCCGGCACCGGGGCCGCCAATCTTCAGCTTGTGCTTCGCCGGATGGTCGGGATCAAGCTGGCCGTACCAGATCGTGGGGCCGTTCTTTGCTTCGTACCAGACCGCGTGGCGTACGCCATCGGCACCAATGGCGAGGCCGGGCCCCTGATGCGGGCATGCGGCGATATGCCAGTCGTCGAAGGTGGCACGCTCGGCATGGGCGGGTGCACCGGTGGTGGGAAGCAAGGCGTAGGCATGGTCGCGGATGTTGTCGCCGAATACGCCACGGAAGAACGCGGCCACTTCGCCCGAAGGCGTGCGTGCCAGCGCGATGCGGCAGCATTCGCAACTGTGCTCCATCAGCTTGTGATCAGGCGCGAAACTGCGGCCTTCGTTGTCCGACCAGCTGTAGTACACGGCGGCGCCGAGATAGGGCTGGCCCTTGGCCTTGGCCGCTTCCTGATCGCGCTTGTCGATCCATGCGATGACCACGCGACCGTGGCCGTCCACGGCCAACGCATCGAAGCGATGGGTGATGTCGGCCAGATCGTGCTGCACGGTGATCGGCGTGGAGAAATGCCGGCCGCCATCCATCGAGCGGGAAAAACGCACGTAACCGGTCCACGGCTTCGCGCGCGGCTGCGACCAGCTCACGTACAGCTCGCCCTTGGGGCCGAAGGCGATCTTCGGACGGTTCTCGCCCTCGTCGTAGATGCGTTCGGCGACGGGATTCACGATGACGAGCGGACTCAGTGTCTTGCCGAAGTCGTCCGAATGGCGCACGCGGATGTGACCGTCCGCCGCGTCCACCACCCAGAGCCGGCCGTGCGCATCGAAGGCGGCGCTGGCGCCAAGTTCGGGTTCGTGGGACATCGCCATGCCGGACATGTCGTGGGCCATGACGGCGACGGGCAGCAGGCAGAGCAGCAGGGTGAGGATCAACTTGCGCATGATTGACGTGGCCTGAAACGTGGCCTTCCTCCGCATGTGGAAGAAGGCTGTGGAAGGCGAGACCGTGGCGGGCGACTGACTTCACCTGCGGTCTCCCGGGCGAGCCGAAAGGGATATGACGTGCCGTCTCCGATGAGATGGAGAACGGCGGCTTACAGTTCCCAGCGCAGCTCGCCGAACCAAGTGCGACCGGCGTAGGGATGGTAGACCCAGTAATGTTCGTTGGTGAGATTGTCCACGCCGAGCGAGGCCGTCCACTGCGGCGCGAAGCGCCAGCGCAACTTGGTATCGGCGACGGTGAAACTGCTGGTGGCGCCGTAGGTGTTCACCACGTCGCTGTTGTCCAGGCTGTTGAACTGGCGACCGGAGCGGCGCACGCCCAGCGAGGCATCCCAGCCGGGGGCGAAGCGGTAGTCGGCGAACACGCTGGCGCGCAAACGTGGAATGCGCGGGAAGCGCTTGCCATCGGCGCTGGGGTATTGCCGATCGCGCAAGGTGATGGCGTCGTTCCAGGCCACGCTGGCGCTGAGATCGAGCCCGCGCAGTCCCACGTCGTTCACCACCAGCTCGCTGGCCACGCCGCGGGTGCGCACCTTGCCGATGTTCTGCACGCTGGTGACCGGCACCGGCAGGGTGATGTCGGTCTGCGAGTAAAGCGTGTCGGAAACGCGGTCCTGGTATAGCGACACGCGCCAGTGCCCGCGCGGCAGCTGGTGGATCAGGCTGAGGTCGGTGGACCAGTCGCGTTCGGGTTGCAGGTTCGGGTCGTTGTTGACGATGGTGTTGCCCGAGAGCGAGCCCTGGAACAGTTCTTCCACGGTCGGGTAGCGCACCGCCTTGCCGAAGGACAGGCGCAACTGCCAGCGCTCGGCGAGATCCCAGTTCAGCGCGAGCTTGGGCGAAAAATCACTGCGCGAGCGGTTGGGGTAGTGCTGCGAGGTCGCGACATTCGCCAGCAGGCCCTTCGAGGCGCGCCATTGTTCCCAGCGCCCGCCTGCGGTCAGTGCCCAGGCCGGGGCGAAGCTCCAGACATCCTGCAGATAGAGCGCGCGGGTTTGCGTGCGACCACCGTAGGCGGTGACCAGCGGGCCGTCGGCGGGGCCGCGCCAATCGCTGGCGGCGCGCACGCGTGAGTCGAGCTGGTAGCGGTCGAGGTGTGCGCCGACGTACAGCAGGTTCTCGTCGCCGAGTGGGCCGGAGCTGCGCAGGTCGAAGGTGCGCCAGCCGGAACCGCTCATGTCGGCGACCGAACCGGCGCCGCCGAGCGCACTGGTGGACGAGGCTGACGCGGCATCGTGTTCCAGGTCGTGCTGGTAGTCGTAGCGACTGGCCACGGCTTCCCAGCGCCAGCCGTTGTCGAGGTGGCCGCTGAACTCGGCGCCGTACAGCACGTAGGTCTGGTCGTACGCGCTTTGGGCGAGGCCGCTGGCCGGCAGTGTCCAGGTTTTTCCGTCGACGAGGATGCTGCCGCCGTAGACCGGTTGGCCGTTGGCGTCGCGGATCAGGCTGCGCGTGCTGTCGAAGGCGTGGTTATGCCACCAGCCCAAGGTAAACAGCGCGGTGACATGGTCGCTGATGTCCACGCCGACCTTCAGCTTGGCCTGGGTTTGCCGGGTATGTTCGATGGTGTTGGCACCGTAGACCAGCCGCGGCGAACCGTTGGGATTGTGGTCGGCGGTGGCGCCGGTCACCGGGATCGCAGTGGCCGGATTGCCGCCGGCCCTGGCGGTGGCGTACTGCATCGGCTGGCCGTGGTTGTCGAGCTGGTTCAGCGAAAGCAGCCAACGCCAGCGGCCCGTCTTGTCGCCGAGCAGCGCGGCCAGATGATGGCCGTCGTAGTGGCCGCTCGCACCGTAGTGGTCCGAATAATCCTGGCTCATGTATTGCGCGCTGGCGCTGGCGATGAGCCGGTCCGGCAGGCGCGTGTGGAGCAGTACCGTGGTGCCCATCGAATTGCCGGGATACAGCGCGGAGTAGGGGCCGTACAGCACGTCGATCGCACCGATCTCCTCGGGGGCGACCATGCCCCAGCGCGGCGCGCCCTGCCAGCCATTACTCATCAGGTTGGAGAGCAGCAGGCCATCGGCGTAGAGCAGGCTGCGGGCGCTTTGCAGGGTGCCCGAGTTGCGGCCGCTGATGGTGGCGTTGGGATCGCCGATGTAACGCTGGCGGATCTGCAGGTTCGGCGCGTAGCGCAGGGCATCGGCGCTGTCGGCGATGTTCTGCTGCTGCATTTGCGCGCGGGTGATGCGCACCGCCACGCTGGGAATGCCCATCACCTGGGTGTCGGTGGCATGCACCGACATCGGCGCCAGCGTGGTGGCTTGGGGTGGCTCGGTGGCCAGTGCGCAGGTACAGGCGCTGGCCAGCGCAAGCAGGCAGAGACTGCGGGGAGCGGGGCGGTTCACGTGAAACCTTGGACGTGGGTCTAGGGTTCCAAGGATAGCGCTGCCGTGGCCGGGCGGTAGATGGCGCGTTGTCGCAGTGGACGTCGCGCCAGGAGACGCTGCGCGGTCAGTCCTCGCTTTCGGGCCGCTCGCGTACCGGGTGCTTGCTCAGTTTGCGCTGCAAGGTACGGCGATGCATGCCGAGGCGACGGGCGGTTTCGGAGATGTTGCCGTCGCATTCGGTCAGCACGCGCTGGATGTGTTCCCACTCCAGCCGGCGCAGGGCCAGCGGCGCCTCGGGCGCATCCGGCACGTCGTCGTCGTCTGGTGCCGGGCCATCGCCGTCGAGCAGCGCACGCACCACCGCATCGGCATCGACCGGCTTGGCCAGGTAGTCGTGGGCGCCGCGCTTGATCGCTTCCACTGCGGTGGCAATGGAGGCATAGCCGGTGAGCAGCAGGACGCGCATGTCCGGCACCAGAGCCTGCAACTCGGGGATCAGGCGCAGGCCGTTTTCCTCGCCGAGCTTGAGGTCGAGCACGCAGTAGCGTGGCTGGTGGCGGCGGGCCAGCATGCGGGCCTCGTCGATGTTGGTGGCGGTGATGGCCTCGAAGCCGCGCGACCCCATGGCCCGTGCCAGCACGCGCACGAAGGTCGCGTCGTCGTCGATGATCAACAGTGGGCGTGGGGCCGCGGCGGGGGGCGTGAAATCGTTCATCGTGAGGAATTCCTGCAGCAATGCCGGCCATTTTGCCGGATATGGCGCGTCGCTGCCTCCCGCGGGCGGAAACCGACCGGCGCCTAGTGCTCGGCAATGGTGGCCAGCGGCAGGCGCAGGCACATTTCCGCGCCACTGTCGGTGTTGCTGGCGGTCAGTTCGCCAGCCAGCCGCTCGGCGGTGGCTTCGGCCAGCGCCAGACCGATGCCCAGGCCGGCCTGCTTGCCGGTCTGGCCGAGCACGGCCGGTGCGCCGGTGGGGGTGAAGCCGGGGCCGTGGTCACGCACCCGCAGCTCCAGCCAGTGTCCTTGCCGCAGCACTAGCAGTTGCACGGCTTGCGAATCGCGCATGGCCGAGGCGTCGGCGGCATTGTTGAGCAGGTTGAGCAGGGCGTGACGCAAGCCGGGCGGCGTGCGCAGCACGATGCCGTCGGTGGCCTCGTCCACCTGCAGATCCAGCTCCGCTTCCGGGCGCAGCAACTGGAAGCGTTCCACGCAGCCGTGCAGGAACGCGGCCAGCGTCGCGCGCTCCGGTTCCTGCGACAGTTGCGCCTGGCCGAAAGCCACCATCTCGCGCAGGATCGTGCGGCAGCGTTCCACCTGATCCTGCAGCAGGGCCAGGTCGTCGCTGAGCGGGCCGTCCGTGGGATGTTCGCGGCGAACCTCCGGCAGCAGCGTGCGCATGGTCGACAGCGGCGTGTTCATCTCGTGTGCGGCACCGGCGGCCTGGGTGGCGATGGCGAGGATGCCTTCATCACGCAAGGCACGTTCGCGTACGCGTTGCACTTCCATTTGCTGCAGGCGCACGGCGCGGGCCAGCCGGTGGATGAAGAAGGCCAGCAACATGGCAGTGACCAGAAAGTTCACGCCCATGCCGGCGACGTGCAGCGAGAAACCCTCGGCATACGAGGGCATCGGCAATGGCACGTACCAGCGCAGCAGGAGCAGGTAGGCCAGCCCGGCGAAGATCGCCACCGAAAGGATTGCCGGCACCGACAGTGCCGCGGCGGAAAGCGCGATCGGCACCACCAGCAGGGTGATGAACGGATTGCTGGCGCCACCGGTGAAATAGAGCAGGTAGCTGAGGCCCAGCGTGTCGAAGGCGATATGGCCGACCACTTCCCACTCGTGCACTGCGCGCGATTGGTGCAGGCGCCAGGCAGCCAGCACGGCGAACACCGCCAGCAGATCGATGCCGATCAGCAACGGCGCCAGCGGGATGTCCAAGTGCATTATCCATGCGCATACCAGCACGGCGCCGCTCTGGCCGACGATGGCGCATAACCGCAGCCAGGTCAGCGTGCGGATCAGTGCGACCGGGCCGAAACGCTGCTGATGGTGATGTTGCGACATGTGGATGTTCAGCCCATCAGTGGCCCGGCTCGATCAGCGAGCCGGACCCATGGCAGGTCTTACTGCTCGGAGCCGATGGTGGGCAGTGGCGCGTCGGTAGCCTTGTTGTGGGCCTGGTGCTGCGCCGACAGCTTGCGCATCAGCGGCAGCACCGCCAGCGCGATCAATGTGCAGGCGATGCCCGCCCAGCCCAACTTGGCGAACAGCGAGGTGTAGATCGGCATGGTCTGCACGGGATTGGTGATGTCCTGCGGCACGCTGGCCAGGTTCGCCACCAGGCCACCGAGGTATTGCGAGATGCCGGACGCCACGAAGTACGCGCCCATCATGAAGCCGCCCATGCGCTCGGGAACGTAGCGCGCGATCATCGCCAGGCCCAGGCCGCTGACCAGCAGCTCACCCAGCGACGAGGCGCCGTAGCCCCAGACCATCACCCATGAGCTGGTCTTGCCGGCCACGGCGAAATGATCGGCCCAGCTGTAGATGAAGAAGCCCAGCGCGACGGCGGCGAAGCCCAGCGCGAATTTGGTGGCGATCGAGATGTCCTTGCCGTTGCGGCCGGCCGCGTTGTAGATGAAGGCCAGCAGCGGGCTCAGGATGAAGATCCAGATCGGATTGAACGACTGGAATTGCGCCGGCGCCCAGTTCCACAGATGGAAGCCGAAGATGTCGAAGCTGGGATTGACGTTGCGCAGCGCGAACAGGTTCAGCGAGGTCGACATCTGCTGGTAGAAGATGAAGAAGAACACCGTCTGCACGGTCAGCACCAGCGCGGCGATCAGGCCGGCGCGCTCGGAGCGCTCGCTGCGGCTGATCAGGTAGGCGAAGATGCCCAGCACCACGACGCCGGCCGCGTACACGAAAATGCGCGCCACCGACTCGTGCGCCAGCACGTAGGCGGATGCGAAGACGGCCAGCACGCCGATACCCAGCACCGCGCCCAGCTTGCCGGCATGCACCGGCTTTTCGTCCGGGGCCGAGCCGATGTGACGCATCGTGTGGCGCATCACCAGGTAATTGGTCAGGCCCACCAGCAGGCCGAACGCGCACACGGCGAAGGCGGCATGCCAGCCCAGTTCATGACCGTACTTGGCGTTGACGTAGTCCTTGATCCACGGCGTCAGCAGCATCGAGATCGTCGAGCCGATGTTCACTGCCATGTAGTAGATGGTGAAGGCGCTGTCGATCTTGGAGTCGTCGCCGTCGTAGATCTTGCGCACCAGGTTGCCGGCATTCGGCTTGAACAGGCCGTTGCCGACCACGATCACGCCCAGCGCGAAGTAAAGGAAGCCGACGCTCTCGCCCGGTACGGCCATCAGCGCATAACCGACGGCCAGAATGGTGGCGCCGATCAGCATCGTGCGGCGCGTGCCCAGCACCTTGTCGCCCACCCAGCCGCCAATGGCCGGCGCCACGTAGATCAATGCAGCGGCAGCGCTCCAGACCAGGTTGGCCTTGTCATCGGGGAACCCCAGGCGCTGCACCATGTAGTACACGATGAGCGCTTGCATGCCGTAGTAGCCAAACCGCTCCCACATCTCGATGAGGAAGACAGTGCTGAACGACCGGGTTTGCGAAACGGGTGGATTCTGGATTGCCATGCATCGATTCCGTTGACGAGTCAAACAACGGCCGCGCGTGGCGCGGCCGGCGTGCAGCGGTGCTGAACGGCACCACAATCAACGAAGGGTAACCCATCCGTCCGGATCGCTTCGCTGCGCTGCGACATGACGGGCCGGCTGGATGCACTCCGCGATCCGCGAGAGGCTTGTGGCATCATGCGCGCCTTGCCGCCCGTCACGGGCGGTTGTCCACGGAGATCTCCCACCCATGCCCGGCAGCGGATTTCGCGGTAACCCGAGTCAGCTCTGGAACGCCTTTCGCTGGTCGATGAAAGGCCTGGGCGCCGGTTGGCGGCACGAGGCTTCGTTCCGCCTGGAAGCCTTGCTGGCCATCGTGCTGGTACCCGTGGGCCTGTGGCTGGGGCATGGTGCGCTGGAGAAGATCGCGCTGACCCTGCCGATCTTCCTGGTGCTGTCGGCCGAACTGCTCAATTCCGCGATCGAGGCGGTGGTCGATCTGGTCAGCCCCGATTTCCACGCGCTGGCCGGCCGGGCCAAGGACCTGGGTTCGGCAGCGGTGTTCCTGCTGTTGGCGGCCACCGCGCTGTGCTGGGCGCTGGTGCTGGTGCCGCGCTGGATCTGATGGGTCCGGATTTCCGGGGCGGCGATGATTGGCAAGCCACGGTGTGTCGATGGAGCCTTTCCCGGGCAGGGTGGCGTGCCGCAATTGCGCCCGTGCCGCATGGGTGTTGCAATGGGCTATCCACGATCAGGAGTGTCGTCATGAAGTTTCTTCGCAACCTCGTACTGATGTTGCTTGCCGTGTCGGTGACCGGCTGCGGTTACAACGCCATCCAGCGACAGGACGAGGCGGTCAAGGCCTCGTGGTCGGAGGTGCTGAACCAGTACCAGCGCCGCGCCGACCTGGTGCCGAACCTGGTCAACACGGTGAAGGGCTACGCCCAGCACGAGGAAAAGGTGTTCGTCGAGGTGACCGAGGCGCGTGCCAAGGTGGGCAGCATCCAGGTGAATTCCGACACCATCAACGATCCGCAGAAACTGAAGCAGTTCCAGGCAGCGCAGGGCCAGCTCACCGGCGCGCTGTCGCGGCTGATGGTGGTCAGCGAGAACTATCCGAACCTGAAGGCCGATGGGTTGTTCCAGAACCTGCAGGCGCAGCTGGAGGGCACCGAGAACCGCATTACCGTGGCGCGCCAGCGTTACGTGCAGGCGGTGCAGCAGTACAACTCGATGATCCGCACGTTCCCGAACAACCTCACCGCGAAGATGTTCGGCTACACGGTGAAGCCGAATTTCAGCGTGGACAACGAGAAGGCGATTTCCACCGCGCCGACCGTGAATTTCGGTACGAGCACGCCGGCGCCGGCCACGTCGGCCGGGCACTGAGGTGCGCCTGAGTCGCCTGCTGTGCGTGCTGGTGCTGGCGTTGCTGGCGCCGGCCTGGCTGCATGCCACCGACGTGCCGAAACTGACCCGGCACGTCACCGATCTCACCGGCACGCTGACCACGCAGCAGGTCGACCAGCTCGACGCGCAGCTGGTGGCGCTGGAAAAGGCCAAGGGCGCGCAGTTGGTGGTGCTGATGGTGGGGACCACCCAGCCGCAGCCCATCGACAGCTATTCGCTGGACGTGTCGATGACCAACAAGGTCGGGCGCAAGGGGATCGATGACGGCGTGCTGCTGTTGATCGCCAAGAACGACCACCAGGTCCGCATCGAGGTGGGGGCGGGACTGGAGGGGGCGATTCCCGACGCAGCGGCTGCACGCATCATCCGCGAATACCTCGCGCCGAAATTCCGTACCGGTGACTACTTCGGCGGCATCAGCGACGCCGTGGGTGCGCTCACCCTGCTGATCAACGGCGAGCCGTTGCCACCGCCGGTGCAAGGTGCGACGCACGAGCGTCATGGCAACGGGTTCCAGGGCATCTTCATGGTCGGATTGTTCGCCGCGGTGTTCCTGCGCGGCGTGCTGGGGCGGACGCATGCGCTGGTGCGCGCACCGGTGGGCGGCCTGGTCATCGGCGGCCTGATGTGGCTGCTGGCTTCCGCCGGCATCGGTGTGCTGGGCGGCTTGCTGGGCGGCGTGTTCATGCTGCTGCCGGGCGGGGCGGGGCGCTCGATCGGCGGCGGTGGCTGGGGTGGATTCGGCGGCTGGGGCGGTGGTGGTGGCTTCGGTGGCGGCGGTGGCTTTGGCGGTGGTGGCGGTTTCAGTGGGGGTGGCGGCAGTTTCAATGGCGGTGGCGCATCGGGGGGCTGGTGAGATGAGTCGTTTCCAGCGCCTGGGCGCAAATCTGTTCGATGGCTGGTTCCAGTTGCGCCGGCGTTTTCCCGCGCGCGTACTGGATGAGATCGCCGATGCCATCGCGGCCGGCGAGCGGACCCACAAGGGCGAGGTACGCGTGGCCTTCGAGTCGCGCCTGAGTCCGTGGGCGGTACTGCAGGGCCTGGATGCCCCGACCCGTGCACGACAGGTGTTCACCCAACTGCGCGTATGGGATACCGAACACAACTGCGGTGTGCTGTTCTACGTGTTGATGGCCGAACACCGCATCGAGATCGTGGCCGACCGCGGCATCGCGCAGCGGGTGACGGCGGCTGAATGGGACGCGCTCTGTACGCGCATGCGCGACCGCTTCGCGCGTGGCGAATGGCGCGAAGGCGCGTTGCAGGGCATTGCCGATGCGCATGGCTTGTTGCGGCAGCATTTCCCGGGCGATGGTGCGGAACGACTCGACGAGCTGCCGGATCGACCGGTATTGCTCTGAGCGCCTGTCCAAGGGCGCATCCGGTCGCCCATTTTGCGACCTGTAGGAGTCCGCTCGCGGGCGATGCTTTTTTTGCAACTGCTGATGGTGCGCCAGAGCAGCAGCATCGCCCGTGAGCTGGCTCCTACAGTTCGCTTCTGCGCCAAGTCCGGAAAGATTCCGCACGCGTTCTCACGAGCCAGCCGCTGCGGCACAGGCGGCTGACTGCTCCGGCGTTGCGGTCGCCCCGCGCACCCGGCCGGCGTTGGAGACCACCACGCGCAAGGCCTGCCGATCATCGCCCGATGAACAGAACAGCAGGCTGAGGTTGCTGCCGAGCGCGGTGCCATCGGGCAGGAAGCGCACGTGCTTGCGTCCGGCGGTGCCCAGCACGGTCAGTCGCCTTGGTACGCGACCGGTACGCAGTGGCGGCCCATCCGGCTGGCCATCGCGATCGCGGTCGCGGGCAATCAGCCAGCCCTGGGTCCAGTCGGCAGTGTCCCTGCAGTGCCGGCCATCGACACTGGGACAGAACAGGATGCGGCTGTTGTGCGTGATGGCCGTGTTGCGGGCGTAGCGCAAGGTGGCGAGATAGGTGAATTGGGTTGCCTGCAACTGATGCCCCTGCACCAGTTTCCCCAGCGACGGCATGGCGACGCACGCCAGGACCGCGACCACCGCGACGACCATTACCTGTTCGATCAGGCTGATTCCTGTTTGGGTACGCTGCCGCAAAATGCGCACGATCCGGCCTCCTGCCATCGCCTGTATTCAGGCTAGATCGCGCTGGAAGCGGCGTCTGCGGCGAAAATGCCCTCATCGTGTCGGTCGCTGCTGACATGTCTTGTCAGCAGGGGCGATTTAATATGCGGGTTCGTGCCCGCATATCGTCATCCATGACCGATCGATTCGAACTTGTCGCGCCCTACCAGCCCGCGGGTGACCAACCCGAGGCCATTCAACGCCTCAGCGAGGGTTTCGAGGCCGGTTTGGCATCGCAGACCCTGCTTGGCGTCACCGGTTCAGGCAAGACCTACACCATCGCCAACGTGATCGAGCGCGTGCAGCGCCCGACCATCGTGATGGCACCGAACAAGACGCTGGCGGCGCAGCTGTATGGCGAGTTCCGGGAGTTCTTTCCGCATAACGCGGTGGAGTACTTCGTCAGCTATTACGACTACTACCAGCCGGAAGCCTACGTGGTGGCGTCGGATACCTTCATCGAGAAGGACGCCTCGATCAACGAGCACATCGAGCAGATGCGGCTGTCGGCGACCAAGGCGCTGCTGTCGCGCCGCGATTCGATCATCGTGGCCACGGTGTCGGCGATCTACGGCCTGGGCAATCCCGAGGATTACCTGAGCCTGCGGCTGATTCTGGCCAAGGGCGAGCGCATCGACCAGCGCAAGCTGATCCACCAGCTCACCGAGCTGCAGTACACCCGCAACGAGATGGAGTTGCGTCGTGGTACCTATCGCGTGCACGGCGAGATCATCGATGTGTTCCCGGCCGAGTCGGAAACCGAAGCGTTGCGCATCGAACTGTTCGATGGCGAAGTGGAGAACATGGCGCTGTTCGACCCGCTCACCGGCGAGACGATCCGCAAGATTCCCCGCTACACGGTTTATCCGCGCACCCATTACGCCAGCACGCGCGAAAGCGTGCTCAACGCCATCGAGACGATCAAGGTCGAACTGAAGGAACGGCTGGAATACCTGTATCGCGAGAACAAGCTGCTCGAGGCGCAACGGCTGGAGCAGCGCACGCGTTTCGACCTGGAGATGATGGCCGAGGTGGGTTATTGCCAGGGCATCGAGAACTACTCGCGCCACCTGACCCGGCGCGAACCGGGCGAACCGCCGCCGACCTTGTTCGACTATCTGCCGGCCGACGGCATGCTGGTGGTCGACGAATCGCACGTCACCGTGCCGCAGCTCGGCGCGATGTACAAGGGCGATCGTTCGCGCAAGGAAACCCTGGTGGAATTCGGTTTCCGCCTGCCATCGGCGATGGACAACCGACCGCTGCGTTTCGAAGAGTGGGAAGCACGGGTGCCGCGCGCCATCTATGTTTCTGCCACGCCACGCGCCTACGAGCTGGACAAGTCCGGCGACGCGGTGACCGAGCTGGTGGTGCGCCCGACTGGCCTGATCGATCCGGAAGTGGAAGTGCGCCCGGTTCGCACCCAGGTCGACGACCTGCTCGGCGAGGCGCACAAGCGCATCGCCATGGGCGACCGCGTGCTGGTCACCACGTTGACCAAGCGCATGGCCGAGAACCTCACCGAATACCTGGCCGAGCACGACGTGAAAGTGCGTTACCTGCACTCGGACATCGAGACGGTCGAACGCAGCGAGATCATTCGCGATCTGCGGCTGGGCGAGTTCGACGTGCTGGTCGGCATCAACCTGTTGCGCGAAGGCCTGGACATGCCCGAGGTCTCGCTGGTGGCGGTGCTCGATGCGGACAAGGAAGGCTTCCTGCGCTCCACCGGCTCGCTGATCCAGACCATCGGCCGCGCGGCCCGCAACGTGCGCGGCAAGGCCATCCTCTACGCCGACGAGGTGACCCGTTCGATGCGCGCGGCGATGGACGAGACCGCGCGGCGCCGCGAGAAGCAGGTGCTGTACAACGAGGCCAACGGGATCACCCCGAAAACGGTGGTGCGCCGGATTGCCGACATCATGGAAGGTGCGCGCAGCGAGGCGCCGGCACGCGGGCGCGGCAGCCGTGGCAAGGCGCGCGCCGTGGCCGAGCCGACGGCGGCGTATGCCTCGATGGACCCGGCCCAGGCCGCGGCCGCGATCAAGAAACTGGAAGCGCGGATGTACAAGCACGCCCAGAACCTGGAATTCGAGGATGCGGCGAAGTTGCGTGACGAGATCCACCAACTGCGCGAGCAGTCGCTGCGTTGAGCGGGGCTGCATGGCGGCATGCGCTGGAAAGACAAAGGCCACCGCGAGGGTGGCCTTTGTTTCACCGAATTGGTGGGCGGTACAAGGATCGAACTTGTGACCCCTACCATGTCAAGGTAGTGCTCTACCGCTGAGCTAACCGCCCGATTCCCGCAGCAAGCTGCCGCGCGAGCCGCGCAGTATAGGTGACTCGTCGAGCTGCCACAAGCGCCCCGGCTCCAGGGCGCGTAAAGGCAGGCGCAGGCTCCATTCAGAGCGCGGTCACGAGCATCAATATTGCGTCCATGCTCGGGCGTATGTTGTTCACCGGGAGGCGACTCGCGGGTCGCGATAGTGGTGCCCTCGTGATCCCCGACGATGAGGTTCCAACATGCCGCACCGCTTGCTCCGCTCCCGCTCCCTTCCATTGCTTGCCTCGGCCGTGGCGCTTGGCATGGCCAGTACGGGGGCGTTTGCCCAGCAGTCTCCTGCACTTGATCGCGTCAGCCTGTGGCTGGGCGGTTATTACTCGAACAACACCACGACCCTGTCGGCGCAGGGGCGCGACGCCTATTCGGGTCTCGATGGCAAGCTGAATTTCGAACACGACCTTGGCTTGAAGAAGCGCAGCGTCGACCCGCGCGTGCGTGCGGATTTCCTGATCGGCGACAGTCAGGGATTCTCGTTCGATTACTACCAGATCCACCGCAACCGCACTGGCGATTATTACCAGCCGATTCCCGCGCTGGGCACTGACGTGGGTGCGCATATCAAGGGCACGGTGAATTACGATTTCGGTTCGGCCTCGTACAAGTGGTGGTTCGGCCACTCCAGCGACGTGTTTGGCGTGGGCCTGGGTGCGGCGTACTACAAGGTGGATTTCCGTGCGGATGGCTCGGCTCACGCCGGGTCCGCGAGTGGTACCGCCTCGGCCAGCTACAACGACAGCGAATGGGCGCCGATGCTGACGCTGGGCTGGCGGCACGCCTTCAGCGACCAGTGGCGCATGTATGCCGACGTGGCCGGCGTCAAAAAGAATGGCGGCGACCTCAACGGGCATATCTGGAATGCCTCGCTCGGCGTCGAATGGTTCCCATGGCACAACGTGGGCCTGGCGCTGGAGTACTCCGCCTCGCGCCTGCACCTGAACAAGAAATACCGCGACGCCACTGCCAAGCTGGATCTCAAGTCCGACGGTCCTGCGCTCTACCTGCGCGCACGTTTCTGACGCTCTCCCAGGTGCGGCCGGCGGTCGCACCTCAGGCGCAGGTAGCTTGGTGCTGTGTGCTTTGTGCAAGAATCGCCGACATCTTTTGACGCGGATGCCGGCGATGCTTTACGTGTGGATCAAGAGCTTTCATGTGGTGTTCGTGATCGCATGGATGGCTACCGTGTTCTACCTGCCACGCATCCTGGTCAACCTTGCCGAAGCCGGCGAAGAGCCGGCGGTGAAGGCGCGGCTGTTGTTGATGGGGCGGCGGCTGTACAAGTTCGGCCACAACATGTTCGGCATCGCCTTTTTGTTCGGGTTGACGTTGTGGCAGGGCTGGCGGCTGTGGCCATCGGCGTTGCCCAACGTGGTGGCGGGGATGCACTGGATCGATGCCAAGCTGACCCTGGTGGCGTTGCTGCTGGTCTATTTCGTGTGGGTCGGGCGCCTGTTGAAGCGCAGCGGCAAAGGCATCGCGCTGCCGTCCGCGAAGGCGTTGCGCTGGCTCAACGAATTGCCGGTGCTGCTGCTGCTGGGCGTGGTCTACCTGGTGCTGGCCAAGCCGTTCTGATGATGCGTGTAGGAGCGCACCCTGTGCGCGAAAGGCCTTTTGCGAGGTCTGGCCGAGAGCATTCGCGCACAGGGTGCGCTCCTACCGGGTAGTCAGCGATTGAAGTACTCCCGGTACCACGCCACGAAGCGCGCCACGCCGTCCTCGATGGACGTTCCCGGCGCATAGCCCACGTCACGGCGTAGCGCCGACACGTCAGCCCAGGTGTCCGGCACGTCGCCGGGCTGCATCGGCAGCAGGCGCTTCTCCACGCTTCGCCCCAGGTTTTGTTCCAGCAGTTCGATGAAACGCATCAGCTGTACCGGCTGGTCGTTGCCGATGTTGTAGACGCGATAGGGCGCGTTCGAGGTGCCGGGATTCGGCGCTTCCGCGTCGTAGCCCGGATCGGGTTCGGCCGGATGGTCGAGCGTGCGGATCACGCCTTCGACGATGTCGTCGATATAGGTGAAGTCGCGGCTGTGGTTGCCGTGGTTGAACACGTCGATCGGCTCGCCACGACTGATCCGGTCGGCGAACAGCATCGGCGACATGTCCGGTCGGCCCCACGGGCCATACACGGTGAAGAAGCGCAGGCCGGTGGTGGGCAAACCGTACAGATGGCTGTAGCTGTGCGCCATCAGTTCGTTGGCTTTCTTGCTGGCGGCATACAGGCTGACCGGATGGTCGACGGCGTCTTCCACCGCGAACGGCATCTTGCGATTGGCGCCGTACACCGAGCTGGAGGAGGCGTAGACCAGGTGCTCGACCGCGTGGTGGCGGCAGCCTTCGAGGATGTTGCCGAAACCGACCAGATTGCTCTGCAGATAGGCCTGCGGATTCGTCAGCGAATAGCGCACGCCGGCCTGCGCGGCCAGGTTCACCACGCGCTGCGGCTTGAAGCTGGCAAAGGCATCGTTGACCGCGCTGGCGTCGGCCAGGTCGGCGCGCCGGTGGGCGTAACCCGGGTGATCGACGAAGCGTGCCAGGCGCGCTTCTTTCAGCGAGGGATCGTAGTAATCGTTGTGGTTGTCGATGCCCAGCACCTCGTCGCCGCGGTCGAGCAGTCGTTGCGCCAGTGCGGCGCCGATGAAGCCGGCGGTACCGGTGACGAGGATGCGCATGGATGATTCCGAAGGTGTGGCGGGGCGAATCATTCTAGCGGCCTGCTGCGTGCGAGGCTTCATTGCGACGCGCATGGCGGGTGACGGGCTCCACTGTCGGGGCGAATTTGCTTGCTGAGCAGAAGCGAAATGTCATGCTGAAACGTGGGGTTTGGCCTATTGCATCGCGCACGTGTTTGAGATAGTCGCTTCGTTCAGGTAGAATAAGCCGATCACCCTTCCCGAACCTGGGCCGGCATGCGCTGCATGCCTCCGACCCCTAGTGTCCTTTTGCCCAGTGTTTGCCCGCGGCGCTTCGCTTGAAGCGCAGTCGCGCGATGTCGCCATCGCTTTGCGGCAATCATCCAGGCAAAGGAGCCATGCAGAAAATCAAGGTCGAACATCTCACCAAAGTCTTTGGGCCACATCCGGAGCAGGCATTGCGCATGCTCGACCAGGGTGTGGGCAACGCGGATATCCGCAAGGCGGGACATGCGGTCGGCATCGCCGACGTGTCCTTCGACGTGGAAGAGGGCGAGCTGCTCGTCATCATGGGGCTGAGCGGCAGCGGCAAGTCGACCCTGCTGCGTTGCCTCAACTGTCTCAATCCGTCCAGCCGCGGCAGCATCTTCATCGACGGCGAAGACATCACCAGGTTCGACCATGAGCAATTGCTCGATCTGCGTCGGCGCAAGATCAGCATGGTGTTCCAGCACTTTGCCTTGTTCCCGCATCGCAGCGTGGCGGACAACGCCGCCTACGGGCTGGAAGTGCAGGGCGTCGACGCCGCCGAGCGTCGCCAGCGTGCGCTCGAGGCGCTGGAGCTGGTGGGACTGAAGGGCTGGGAAGATTCCCGCCCGGGTCAGCTCAGCGGCGGCATGCAGCAGCGCGTGGGCCTGGCCCGCGCACTGGCGGTGAAGTCGGACATCCTGCTGATGGACGAGGCGTTCAGCGCGCTCGATCCGCTGATCCGCCGCGACATGCAGCAGGAGCTGGCGTCGCTGCAACGGCGCATGAAGAAGACCATCGTGTTCATCACCCACGATCTGGACGAGGCGCTGCAGATCGGCGACCGCATCGTGTTGATGAAGGACGGTCGCGTGGTGCAGATCGGCACGCCCGAGGACATCCTCAACAACCCGGCCAATGCCTACGTCGAGCGTTTCGTGGAGAACGTGGACATGTCGCGGGTGCTGACGGCACGTACCGTGATGGGACGCGCGCGCGAAGTGGCGTTCCCGCAGGACGGTCCGCGCACGGTATTGCACAAGATGACCGAGGGCAGCGACACCAGCATGCTGGTGGTCGAACGCGATCACACGTTGGTGGGGACTGTCACGCTCGACGAGTTGGGCAAGGCGGTGCAGGACGGTCGCAAGAGCATTGCCGAGCTGATCCAGCACGATGCGCCCACCATTGCGCCCGACACGCCGCTGACCGACATCATCAACCTCATGGCCACCTGGCCCTACCGTCTGCCGGTGGTGGACGAGCAACGCAAGCTGCTGGGCGTGGTCACCCGGCCGCGCGTGATCAACGCGCTGGCGCAGAGCAGTGCGAATCATCCCGCCGATGCCGCGCCCGAGTCGGATGAAAGGAGCGCGAACGCATGAATTTCACCATTCCGAAATTGCCGCTGGCGCATGGCATCGACGTGGCGCTGGACTGGCTCACGCTGCACATCGCCTTCATCACCAAGGCCTTCAGTCACATCATCTCGATCCTGATCGATGGCCTGGTGCATGGCCTGTTGTGGCTGCCGCCGTGGCTGCTGATCATCATCGTGGCGCTGCTGGCCTGGCGCGCCGCCGGTTGGCGCGTAGCCGTGTTCAGCCTGCTCGGCCTGTTGCTGCTGTGGGATTTGAGACTGTGGTCGGCCACGGTGGAAACCTTCACCTTGGTGCTGATTTCCACCGCGATCGCCGTGGCCATCGGCTTGCCGCTGGGCATCTTCGCTGCGCTCAGTACGCGCGCCTCGAAAGTGGTGATGCCGATCCTCGATTTCATGCAGACCATGCCGGCCTTCGTGTACCTGATTCCGGCGATTCCGTTCTTCGGTCTGGGCGCAGTGTCGGCCAGCGTGGCCACGGTGATCTTCGCCACGCCACCGACCATCCGGCTTACCGCGCTGGGTATCCGCCAGGTGCCCGGCGACTTGATCGAAGCGGCCGATGCGTTCGGTTCCACCCGTCGCCAGAAACTGTTCAAGGTGCAGTTGCCGATGGCCGTGCCGACGATCATGGCCGGTATCAACCAGACCATCATGCTGTCGCTGTCGATGGTGGTGATCGCCGCCATGATCGGTGCCGGCGGCCTCGGTGGCGTGGTGTGGCAGGCGATCCAGCGACTGGAGCCCGGCAAGGGCTTCGAGGCCGGCATCGCCATCGTCATCCTCGCCATGATCCTCGACCGGGTCACCCAACGAATCGGGCGCAACCCGTCCGCCAAGGCCGCGAAGTGATCGCGGCACAGCCACAGGAGAAAGCCATGGGAATCCAGAAGAATCGTTTGCGCACGGCGGTTGTCGGCGCACTGGCCGCCGTTGCACTGGCCGCCTGTTCGCCGTCCGGACAGGGCGCCGCGCAAGACAATGCGGCTACTCCGGCGACCGGCGACCACGCCTCGAAGACCGTGACGCTGGTCTATGTGGAATGGGCCAGTTGCACGGCGGCCACCCACGTGGTGCAGGCCGTGCTGGAACAGCAGGGCTACAAGGTCAAGGCGCTGTCGGTAAGCGGTGCGGCCATGTATTCGGCGATTGCCAATGGCGACGCCGATGCCACCGTATGCGCATGGCTGCCCAGCACCCATGCCAATTACTACGCGCGCACCAAGGACAAGCTGGACAATCTCGGTCCCAACATGACCGGTACCAAGATCGGTCTGGTCGTGCCCGACTACGTCAGCATCGATTCGATCGACCAGTTGGCGGCCAACGCCGACAAGTTCCAGGACCGGATCGTCGGCATCGATCCCGGTGCCGGCGAGATGGGCATCACACAGAAGGCCATCGAAGCCTACAAGCTGCCGCTCAAGCTGGTCGACGGCAGCGGCGCCACCATGACGGCGGCGCTGAAGAGTGCTATCGACAACCACCAGTGGATTGTGGTCACCGGCTGGACGCCGCACTGGATGTGGGCGCGCTGGAAGCTGAAGTACCTGTCCGATCCCAAGGGCGTGTACGGCGGTGCCGAGGATATCGACACGCTGGCGCGCAAGGGCCTGAAGCAGGACATGCCCGGCGCCTGGCGCGTGCTCGACGGCTTCCACTGGTCGCCCGAGGAAATGCAGCAGGTGATGGCGGAAGACCAGAAGCAGGGCGCCGATGCGGCGGCCGATGCCCATGACTGGGTGAAGGCGCATCCGCAGAAGGTTGCCGGCTGGGTGTCCGACACGCCTTGATCCCGGGTCCGGCGCCCAGGCACCGGACCTGATGTTCGTCCGCATCGTTTCCCGTTGCCCGGTTCGGGCAGCGCGGGCGCCTGCGCGCCAATTCCAGCGCGTGGCGCCGCGACGCGCGGCCATTTTTGTTTACGAGGATGAAACCCATGACCTTCCAACCATTGGCCTGCGCCATCGCCATCGGCCTGGGCGCTTGCCTGGCCATGCCGGCGCAGGCAGCGCCGCAGGATGCGTCCGCCACGCAGCACTACAGCCCCGCCCAGATCGCCGCGATGCAGGCACAGATCGATGCGTTGCAGCGCGAGCTGGACAGCATGAAGCAGCACCCGGCGCAGGCTACGGTCGCGACGTCCGCAAAAGCGACGGATGCCGACACGGCAACAGATGGTGCCGAAACGGTGGCGGTGGCCGACACGAAAGCCAAGTCGGACGACAGTCGCCAGGCGGCCGCCAGCGCCAGCAAGGACGGTATCAAGCTGGGTGGCGCGGTGCGCTTCCAGTACAGCCGCGAGGGCTACAACAAGGGCAACCGCAGGCGCCGTGGCGACATGGATTTCGACATCTTCCGGCTCGATCTCAACGGTTCGATCGGCAATGTGGAATTGTCCGCCCAGTACCGCTGGTTCCAGTACATGAGCGCGATCCATCACGCCTGGGTCGGCTACAAGTTCACCGACAAGGACGAAGGCCAGCTCGGCCTCACCCGCGTGCCGTTCGGCAACCAGCCGTTCGACTCGCACAACTATTTCTTCAGCTCCAACTATTACCTGGGGCTGGAAGACAGCTACCAGATGGGTGCGCTGTACGTGCACAGCGGTGATCCGTGGAACGTGCAGATCGGCTTCTTCAAGAACGATTCGATGGGCGGTGTCGACGGCTTCGTCAGCAATCGAGCCGACAGCTACACCTACAACGTGGTGGGCTACCGGTTGCCTGGCGAAGGCAACTTCGACGATCCGGCGCACCCGATCGGCGTGGCCGATACCGGTGCGGCGCGGATGGCCTACACCTTCCGCCCGGGCGAGCACAGCTCGGTCGAGGTGGGCGCGTCCGCCCTGCGCGGCAGCCTGGAAAGCAGCACGCAGCGGGTAGGCCATTACGACGCCGAAGCGCTGCACATGAACACCGACATCGGTCGCTGGAACCTGCAGTTGCAGGCGGCGCGCTATGCCTATCATGTCAACGATGGTGCCGATCGCCTGGCGGTGGGCGCGTACGATTTCTACGATTCCATCGCGGCACGGGCGCACAGCTACACCGGCAACGTGGCCTACAAGCTGCCGGTGTCATGGGGGCCGATCACTGCGCTCACCTTCTACAACGACTACTCGCTGGTGAACCACAAGTCCGGCCACCTGCCGCATACGTGGATGAACATCACCGGCATGTCGATGGCGGCGGGCGGCCTGTTCACCTATTTCGATTTCGTCACCGCACGCAACCAGCCGTTCATCGGCGGCAGCATGGCCGGCAACGGCGGGGTGGAACATCGCTTCAACATCAACTTCGGGTATTACTTCTAGGGAGAGAGCTTCTGCTCGTCATCCCAACGAAAGCTGGAATCCAGCGACTTTCCTAGCGACAACCTGGAGGCACTGGATCCGGCTCTCTCTCGATTCGTGTGGTTGACCTTTACCCGACCACCTGTTGAGCCGCATGCGTCCACGGGTTTTTCGGCA
>NZ_JBGBPX010000015.1:0-94633 GCF_041107475.1 Rhodanobacter sp. FW021-MT20
TGCCGAAAAACCCGTGGACGCATGCGGCTCAACAGGTGGTCGGGTAAAGGTCAACCACACGAATCGAGAGAGAGCCGCAAAGCCAAGGACAACTTCAGGAGCGGCTGCGACTACGTCATCGACCAATTTGCACGGCATTCCCGATTACTTGTGCTGCGCATTGATTTGTACTTTCGGCCGGATGCCAAGGGGTGGGGTTACAGCAAGGCGGCGGATAAGGCGGTAATCAACTACCTGCGTGCACTGCGCCTTGGACGCATAGTTCCGGACTATCTCGGTTTCATTATCAAGCGGGAGAATGGCATCAGTCGAGGGATGCATTACCACTTGATGGTCTTCCTCGATGGGCATCTGCATCAGAATGCGTATCACCTGACTGAGGTCATGGGCGAGGCTTGGATGAAGCGCGTTGGTGTGGACAGGGGAAGCTATTGGAACTGTTACGCCCACAAAGATCTCTATCGCTACAACGGTCTCGGCCTGGTGCATGTGAGCGACGTGGAAAAGTTGATCGGAATCCGAATAGCGCTGTGGTACATGAGCAAGCAGGATTCGGTACTGAAGGTGGATGAGTCGAAGGTCAAGAACTTCTGGCGGGGGTTGAAGGTGAAGGGTGGTAGTCATCGCGGCGCACCCCGCAAGAAGGGCAGCAGCTTGGACATGGTGAGGCACCTTCTGGGTGGGAAGCGTAGCAAGTGCCCGCCGGGCTTCGACTCGGCGATAAACGAACGGGTTACAATTGGTTCTACGGAAACTTTATCCGTCTGAGAGGGTGAATGCCGTTGTTTCGCGGGATGGATGCATTCGGAAGGCGATAAGTATCAAGTGGTCGCAGGACTTTAGGCACGGCCACGCTCTGTTTGTAAGGATGGAAGGATGTCAGAAAAAATGCTGCATATTTCGCAAGCTCACTTGGAGAGATTCACTTTATTGGACGAGACGATTGCTGCATTTTGTTTGCGCAAGCGTCTTTCCGCCTATGTGAGTATCAGAAGGGACCTCTATCTGGTATATCTCCATTACCAGGCTGGTTCGGGGGCTGGCTTCCTTCTCCTTGGTGGATTTGGCGAGGATATCGCTTTTCTGCGTCTCGACAGTGTTTCACTTGCGGATATTGCTGTTGGTCGAACCGCTCACCTTACAGAGTTTTCTGGTGATGGGTTTTCGATCCCGCGTCCTTACCGAGTAGTCTGGCAGCGAATTTGGGATCGGCGCGAGTTCAGGGTATACGAAGATGTAGAAAGTCCAATTCTGAAGAGGGTCGATTTCGATCGGGCTTACGTTATTGACAAAGATAAATGGCAAGCGGCTTCATCGAGCATGGCGGTAAAGGATGACTTACTGCCGGAGAAGCTTGCGATAACAATGGAAGTCAGCGAAAGGGACCTTTATTTTCTTTCATCTGATATCGATGCATTAAAGAAAGATGCGCAGGAAGTGCGTGAGCTGGTTCCTTATCCATTTGATCATAAGGAGGTAATGCCTGGTTTATACTGGATTTTTCAGTTTGCATATCTGTTTAATGAAGTGAAGGGAATTGAAAAGAAGAACGTCCTGGATCGGCTTAGGGGGGAATGTGATGAAGGTGCGTTTGCAGGAAAAAGGGGTGGGCTGGCAGTAAGGCTCGTCGACCGTGAATGGAATCGGTCAAAAGGGCGCAAGGGTGGGCCGCGGCCATTCAAGGTCACGGATCTCAAAAGCTGGGCGGATGTGCCGGATAAGTATGATATCTCGTTTATCAGTGATGGGTTGAAGGTGGCTTTAGCCGTGGCGGATTGGTGGACGGATCGGTGCGAGGAAGATCCGAACATATCGAGAGTTCAGCTTGCATTGAAACTGTATGCACAAAATTTCGATGCGAATGAGGCGTGTCATGTCGTTCGGCTGATTGCAGGTGTTCAACTATCGAAAGTTGAGAGGAACGAGTTCGAAAAGATCAGGATTGATATGGATAAAAAAGAAAGGTTGAAGACCGCGCGCTCTGAGCGTGTGCAGAATTTTGTGTAAACGGGGTTCGGTTTGCAGCCGAGGGATGCGCTCTTCGAACTCGATGGTAAAGCGGTTGAGCGTGGCCTTCCAATCGCGGATCGGCAGCGTCCATCGCTTGCTGATGTTGCGCAGGGCCAGATAGAGCAGCCTGATCAGTGCCTCGTCGCTAGGGAATGCGCCGCGGTGCTTGGTCTGCCTGCGTAGGCTGTAGTTCACCCGATTCGATGGCGTTGCTGGTGTAGATCACCTTGCGGGTCTCCGGCGGGTAGCCGAAGGACGGGACCAGGCGCGGCCCGTTGCGTCGCCACGACGGGCCGATGGGCTGGTATCCGTCGTCCCGGCGTGCCTCGAACTCGGTGAGCCGCAGCTCGGCCTCCTCGGAGGTGGCGCAGGTGTAGATGCACTTGAGGTTGGCCGCGACTTTCGGACGCTGCTTCCACGCCACGTAGTCCGGACTTTGCCACACATGTGCATGATGCAGCTGCATCGTCGTCTGCTTGAACGCTGCCTTGATCACTTCGGGGAAGCCCTTCAGACCGTCGGCGCAGGCGATGGAGATGTCCTGCACACCTCGATTGAGCAGTTCCGTTACCATCTACATCCAGAATTTCCTTGGTCAGTGCACGCATGGTTGTAGATCTGATGCCGTTAGGTTAGATGCCCGGTTAGATGGTCGCCGTGGCTGGGAACTTTCGGTTGGGTCAAGACCCTACAATTGGGTACGGTGGTGACCATGGTCGAATCATCGCCAAAAGCATTGCATGTGCTATCTATTGCCACCTCTGGCTTTGCCAAGCGAATTGCATTGAATAACGCCATTCGGCTCAGAAGCGGTAATCGAGTCCTAGGCTGATGCCTCGCCCGTTTCCTGGCAGGAAGGCGGGCTGACCGGGAGTCGCCCGGTTGCTGATGACATAGCTGCTTGCATAGTGGCGGTCGGTGAGGTTCTCGCCTAGCAACCATGCACGCCAGCCATCGCCCCGATATTCGATACGCATACCGAGCAGGGCATAGGGATCTTGTCGAAGGCCAGGTGTGTTGGCGTGGTCGATGGGTGTTGACGTTGGCATCCAGTGCAGGTTTGGCCCCAGATGCCAATGACCGATGCGGTACAGCAGCTCCGCACTGAGCATTTGTTTTGGTATGCCGGCAATGCGGTTACCGGCATAGATGCCACCGAGGAAGCGGAAGTCGCTGTATGTCCACGCCAGGCGATAGTCGAAGGCATTGCCCGTCACCAGCGGCAGGGAACCATCGACCCCAGCCTCAACGCCTTGATGGCGGGTACCGCCGGCGTAGTTGTAAGTACCCACCTTGATACCGTAGGCATCGGTGGTGGCTATCAGTTCGTTGCTCACTCGACTGCGGTAGACGCTGAGCGACCAGTGCAGGTTGTCATCTGTCCCCGAGGTCAGACGGCCTTCACCACCAAGTTCCAGCGTCGTGGCTTTCTGCATATCCAGCCGAATCAGTTCAGTGTCGGCCGCCATTGGATTGTTGGGGGCTACGGTTGCACTTACGATCTCCCAGAAGGTGGGTGCTTCATGGCTGCGGCTCAAGTTGGCGTAAAGCCGTTGTTGCGGAGCGAATACCCATATCGCGCCAAGTCGGGGTGTCATGTAGTGCCAATGCTGGTTGAGCATGCCGCGTCCCATGCGGTCCTGTGCGTCACGTTCGATGTCACTCCATTGGGTGTCAGCCAGCAGCATCCAGGCGTCAGCAGGGTGCCAATTCATGCCAGCCACGGCGTTACTGTTCCGTGCGACGAGTGCGAAATCGCCAAAGCGCTGCAGGCGCTGTCCGTTCTGCGGACTGGTGGCGTAGAAGGCACGGTCCATCACGCCGCGTGACCAGGCCAGGCCGAGGTGATAGCCGAGCTCGCCTGCATGGACATCCATCTGCCACTGTGCACCATGGGTTTGACCATGGGTCACGGTGTAGTTGGTTTCGTTGTTGAAAAGGTCGTCGGTGTTCTGCCAGTACGCGCCAACACTCTGGTGCAGGGATTCACCTTGCCAGTCCGCACGGTCGGCCAGACGCCATTGGCGCGTGGCGCGACGGGGATTGCGCCGATATACGTCGAGTAGCGCATCCTGCGGCGTGTCGCCATCGCCCATGACGCTGCGCGGGTCAGTATCCACGCGGTTCTTCGGTACTACGAACGGGATGTGAAACGCGAGCCGGGCCCAGTCGAGGTAGGTACGGTTCTCGAAGCCATCGGGCAGGTGCAGGCCGACATTGGCCTGCACGCTGCTGCGTTCACCATCCGCATGGTGCCGGTAACCGTCATAGCGATCCCGACTGGCGGCGATATGGGCGTCGAGGGTGTGTCCTTCCACACCGAGTGCGGCCTGGGTGGCACGGCGCCCGTCGCTACCTGTTTCGACACCGAAACGACCATGCTCGTCAGCTGCAGTAAGCGGGTGGAAATCCAGCTCGCCACCAAGTGTGGAGGCCCCGGGACTGATGGCATTGGCACCACGGCGTACGCTGATTGCCGACGAGTTGCGTGGTTCCAGCAGGCCGATCACGAACGAGCCGTCAGCCTCGTTCAATGGCAGACCGTCCTCGAGCAATAGCACGCCGCGGCTGAGCGGATTGCTCTGGATGCCAGAGCCACGGATATTGAGGCGTGGCTGATCCAGGCCACCGAAGAAGTCCTGCACCACAATGCCAGGTTGATAGTCCAGCGCATCACGCAGGGTGGCCAGCCGTGGTTGCCGTTGCGGCTCGATCAGGTTGGTGCCACCGGGGACATGGGCGAGGCGTACGCGTTCGCGCTCGGCGGATTTGCTCGGAGCGGTACCCGTTACCTTGACCACAGGCAGTTTGGTTGCAGACGTTTCGGCGTGCAGCGCGCCCGTGAGGGCAAGTGCGAGCATGCAAGGAAGCAGGCGGCATCGGGATGGCATGGTCATCGGGGTTCCCATGTATGCGAATAAGAAGTGTTCGCATACATGAGTTTCTACGATGCGGTCCCGCTGCTTCCTGATCGAGATCAGGAAATCGGACGGAAATCCCGGCAGGTGAACGAAAATGAGCGCTCCGGTTCCCGTTCCGGCCCCGGAGTCCGATGGCGGGCGGTTGGCGTGTACCGTAGTGGCTTCTGCCTTCAAAGCCGGAAGGCGGTTCCGGCGGGGGTATTGCTGGCTTTCGGGCTACGTTACAGTTTCACCTCAAGTTTGGCCCAGAACGTGCGGCCCGGCTCATTGATGCGGATAGCGCCCGTGTAGCCTTGCAATTCCTTGGAGATGGCGTTGACGCTTTCGGCATAAGTCTTGTCGAACAGGTTGTCCACGCCTGCTGACAGGGTGAATTCCTGCGACAGCCGCATGCTGCCATTGACGGAGAACACGCCGAAACCGCCCGTCGGGCCGAGATCGTCACCCACGATATTGCCCTCGCCGATGGCGATCCTGTGCTGTGCACTGTCTACTCGCCATAGTGCTCCGGCGGACCAGCGGCCTGCGTCGTAGACCAGGCCAAGCTTCACGTCCAGGGGCGGAAGCTGCGGCAGGGGGCGATGCTCGGTCTGATTCTGCCCCCAGGCGTAGGCGACGGTGGCATTGCCCTTCCAGTGGCTGCCGATGGCACGCACTACACCGGCCTCACCACCCATGATGCGCGCATTCACATTGCTGGCAGCGCCGTTGCCGTCGAGATAATGGATCAGGATGTAGTCGTTCACGACACCTGCGTAAGCCGACACCCAGGCCTGTGTGCGTTGGGTCTGGTATTGCACGCCTACATCGAGCTGGGTCGTGCGCTCGGGCCTCAGGCTCTGGAAACTGGTCACCGTGGAGGCCACGTGTCCGCCGAACATTTCCCAGTAGTCCGGAAACCGTTCCACGTGTCCAATACCCGCATATAGCGTGGCGTGTGTATCGGCCAGATCATGTTCATAACGCAGGAAACCCGACGGCAGCGTGGCCGAGCGGCTGGCCGCCGTCGTTTCGGGAGCGCTGCCGCCCATGCCCATGCCGGAGCCCATGGATAAGGAGCCGGAATCACCATCGCCCGTCAGTGCATAGCCACGGACATGGGCCCAGTCCACGCGTGTGCCACCGATCAGGCGTTGATGCGTATTCAAGTACCAGGTCAGCTGGCTGAAACCACCCACCGTGGAAATCGTGGCGTCGCGGCGGCGTGGCATGTCGCGGTAATAACCCATGATGCTGCCTTCGGGGCCGCCCGAGCGGGAAGTATGGGTATTGCCGGAACCATCGATACCCGCGACCAGTTCCACGGCGTCGCCCCAGTCAAAGGTGCCCGCCACGCGTCCGCCGCGGGTTTGCCGGGCCGGTTCCGAGGCCATGGCCATCGGCATGGCGCTGTCAGGATCGGGGCGACGCAACGTGTAGTTGTCCATGACGTGATCGACCGAGTTGTAATAGGCCCGTACATCCAGCTTGGTGAACGTCTCGCTCAGGTTTTCCTGGACAAAATGCAGCGCAAGGCTTTGCCGCAGGAATTGCACGCCATCCATGCCGCTGAAGGCATACGCGGCGTGGCCGTTGCCACGGCCTGCCGTCAACTCCACCCGCGTATCCTTGCCAGGCGTCCAGCCGAGGGTGACGTCCGTATTCCAGCGTTCGTAGGATGAATGGACGCGGTGGCCCGAACCATCCTCGTAGTCGTCTGCGCGGGTGTGATTGGCGCTGACGCCCATGTAGAAGTCCGGCGTACCCGCGCGGATGTCCGCGGTCTGGTCGAATCGCCCCCGCGTACCGCCGAGGAGGCTGCCTATGAATGACCAGGAAGGCTTTTCATAACGGGTGAAGGTGCGATCGAACAGGACGGTCCCTGCCGAGTTGCCCGGACCCCAGGTCACCGTTTCGGGTCCCTTGATCAGGGTCACTTTGTCGAACAGTTCCGGAGCGATGTAGGCCGTGGGGGGATCCATGCGTGACGGGCAGCCTCCGCCGATCTGACCACCATCGACCAGGATGTTCAGGCGGGAGCCCACCATACCGCGGAACACCGGATCGCCGTTGCTCCCGCCTTTGCGGATGGTGTCGAAACCGGGGATCGATTTCAGGAAATCGGCTCCGTCGCTGGCAGGCACCGGCTGGTACGGGCGTTTGGGATCCAGGACGACGCGAAGGGGACTGGTTTGCATGGGAGCCGTTACCACCACCGGCTCCAGGGTGATGGCAGAGCGCATTGCGGCAGCCGAGTAGGTGTCTTGCGGCGGGGGTGACGATGAATCGGCATGGCCAGCGAAGGCGGGCATACCGAGACTCGTCAAGGCAAGCGCCGTGAACCAGTATAGTGGGCGGCGTTGCAGGCGACGTGCGCACACGTCCCCCTCGCCACTGACAAGGAGTGCAGACATGGGAAATCCTCATGGGTGAGCAGCGCGCCGATGCTGGGCATGCGGCGATGGATGGCTTCCAGGTCACATCATCGTGAGGATCGGTGGGCCGCGTGATCGTGCGGCGAGTAACGGGTGTGGAGGTGGAGTGTGCAGATGCGGTGCCGGCAGCAGGCGTCCCTTGGGCAATATCGGCCACAGCACGATGGCCACGCCACCGCCGAGCGATGGGGAATGGACAAAGAATCCGCAGTAGCCACATTTGTCCAGCGGCGACGAAGGCATGTCTGGCGCCACAGGGACGTTCGATGAGTGTTTTTCACCGTGACCATCGTGTGCCGAGCGAGTATCGACCGGGGCAGGGGAGCATGCCGCTTCACCAAGAAGCGTGCGTGACACCGTAGGCGCAACGATCGTCAGCGTGATGGCCAACAGGCCGAGCCAGCTGATGATCCGATGATGGCAGCTTCTGCCTCGCAATCTGGAGTGTCCGATCGGGAATGATTTCTGCTACGACTTTGGCGGATTCCGTGCAGCGGCTACTTGACTCATATCAATGATCCGTCCCGTCATGGATTTTGGACGACACGCTGGACGGACGAGTGGACGGCTACGGAACGAATCCGCCTTTCACCGGTTTCAGGTTTAACGTGTAGCGAACAAGCTGTGAATCGCAGGGCTCGACCGCACACTGGAACCCCAGATGGCCGGCCAACTCGCGGATGCCATCGTTCGCGGGGTCTTCGATGGTGAACATGCCGGTCACTCCATGCTTGCGTGCGACACCGATCAGGTGACGCATCAGCAATAGGGTGAGGCCGCGTCGTCGCCAGTCATAGGCAACGGTGACAGCGCACTCGCATTGCTGACCATCCGCACTGGTCGCATAGCGGCTTATCCCGACTTCGCGCAGGTGGCCGTTGTCGTGTATCAGTGCCACGTAGGCCATCTCGTGGACATAGTCGACATCCATCAGATGATCCAGCAGTGACGGACTTGGCTCCTTGGCACTGCCGAGGAACCGAAAGCGAGGCGATTGCGGCGAGAGACGCTTGACGAACGTTCTCTCGAACTCGTGGTCCTCAGGGCGGAGGGGTCGAACGAGAACGCGTGTCCCGTTCGGCAGGGGTTCTATCCAATAGTCTTTTGGAACGGGCGGTGCAGGTCTCGGTGGGCGCTTATGGAGCGTGGTCGGGCATTTCGACGGGGCGGTCATGGCGAGATATCTCAGCGGTTGATTATTGCCAACGGGAAAGGCGGACGTTTTGTTTGTTGTATCGTGCCGGCCTGTGCCTCGTCTTGATAAGGGTCAAGTGGGGGAGGGGAGCATGGCCATGGAGATAGCGGAAGTGACCTTGCTTGCCGCCTGGTTGACAAGGATCAATACGTGGGAAAGTGACCGATGTAACGATGTGGACACCATTCCGCCGTCGGGACGACTTCCGTGCTTGATGTCTTGGTCAATGTCGACGAGGCCCGTGACGATGCGGCCATCATCAGGCTGGGGATGGATATCGGCCGCCGCCATCGTGGCTTCGTCACTGGCTTGCGTATCGTCGATGCCTATCCACTGGCGATCGCCATACCTGGCGCCCTTGTGGTCCTCGATGCCGAGGAGCGCGAAGCAAAGGAGCAGCGCGCGTGGTGGGACGGGCTTTGTCGCCGTCACAAGGTGGCGGGTGCGTGGGAAGTCATCAGGGGCATTCGCCTTCCCATTCTTGCCAGGCGATCGTGTCTGGCTGACCTGACGATTGACCGTCTGCCGTCTGCCGGGAATGGCATGCTGGTCAGCATGGACAACGTCACCCGTACCTTGCTCGCAGGCACCTCTCCCATGTTGCTGGTACCTTCGGTATGGAACGGATCCTTGCGTCAGGCACGGATCCTGGTTGCATGGAACAGTTCCGCTGAGTCGACCCGGGCGGTGCGTGCAGCACTGCCCTTCCTGCGTGCAGCCGAACAGATTCGCATCCTGGATGGTGCGTGCGATGAGTCACCAGGCTTGTTGCCGCCGCCTCTTCCCCTGGCCGGCTGGTTGACGAGAGAGGGCGTGCCGGGGAGGGTGGTCAAGCGCCTTGCATCCACCGGACATGTCGGGGAAGCGTTGCTCGACGAGGCATGTGCGATGGATGCCGATCTTCTTGTCATGGGGGCGTGGGGCCATTCGCGTATCGGCGAGTGGCTGCTGGGCGGTGCGACCCATCATGTGCTACGCGAAGCCAATTTGCCGGTATTGCTCGCGCATTGAATCGCTCAAGCACGGACGGCGGTGTTTTGGCTTCGCCGTCGGCCCGATACCGTGGTCTTGACGGCGAGCTTTGGAAGCCTGTGTTATTCGAGCGAATGGCAATCTGGAGCCCTCAGCGGGAGACAAACAGCGGCAGGGTGGCATGTTCGAGAAGCCAGCGAGTCGCGCCACCCAGGGCTGGCCCGCCAGCCCGCATACGACCCCACGCGCCCATGACCATCAGATCGGCGCAGAGCGCCTTTGCAGTGGCCAGCAGTGCAGGGCCTTCATCGTGCTCGGCCGGGAATGGATGCCACTGGGCAGCAATGTTGTGCCGCTGCAGCCATGTACGCAACGGCAGCGATGGCGGGCTAATACCCGGCAGGCCGCTGCGCTCGCCATCAAGCACATGGACTTCGGATGCCTGTGTCAGGAGGGGAAGGGCCGCCTGTATGGCATGCGCGATCTCGGCTGCCCCGTTCCATGCAATGACGATACGGTCCGTGCGCAGATTGCCGTAAAAGATGTCAGGCACAAGCAACATGGGTACGGCATGCGCAAATAGCGTGTGGGTGACCTCGTGTAACCCTGCTGGTGCATCTGCAGCACCGATACGCAGTTCGCAGATCCCGAAATCGGCCAGGCACGAACGCTTGGCGAATACTTCCGGGATAGCCGTGTGGATAACCTCCCACTCGCCGTTGACGTCGGCTTTGCGGCACAGTTCCAGCCACCACCTGCGTCCATGGGCGCGGTCATCGTTATCACCAGCCGACCGGGCGATGGTGTCGGAGGTGTCCAGGCAAGCCACTGTCACCTGAAGCCCGGTCAGGAATGCCTGTTGGCGCCGTGCGAGAGCCAGCACCCCGTCAAGCCATGCCGGATGGGATGGCGCATGGTCCACCTTGACTATGATATCCAGCATGGTTTCTCCCCGGCATGGCTGTACTGGGCTGGCAAAGATCGTGGATCACGCATCTCGTGGCGTTGTTGACCACGGTCAATGCAGCACACGACGCCGGATGAAACATCGGGCTGCTGTCACACGGCTGGCGTGTGGGACGAGCTGGTGCATGGAGTCCGGGCGGTATACGGGAATAGCGGGAATGCGGCCCGTTCATGCTTCAGCCATCGGGTAGCGTTGTTTCGGCTGGAAGGCAAGGGCGTTGGAGCATCAGTCGCACTTGTTTGATCACGGTCAATTCCCGGCTTTCGGGGGCGGTGCAAACTCCAGAAACGAAGCATTTCTTGAGCCGTACGTACCCGCGGAGCGATTCCATGTTCAAACGCATACTGCTGCCGACCGACGGTTCCGATCTATCCATGCGTGCCGTCGATACCGGCATGGGTCTGGCCGCCAGCCTCGGTGCCGAGGTCTATGCCTTCCATGCCGTAATGCCATATCCCGCGCTTTCATATTTGATCGACATCACTGACATGAACCAGCAGGTCTACATGCAGGATGCCATTGGACGCGCGGAAGAATACCTCCGAGAGGTGCATAAGCGGGCGGAGGCCGCAGGTGTATCCTGCGAGAGCGGTTATGTGATGGACAATCGCCCATACACTGCGATCGTGGCTGCCGCAACCGACCATAGATGCGATCTCATCGTGATGGCGTCGCATGGCTGGCAAGGCATGAATCGCTTGTTGCTCGGTAGCGAAACACAAAAAGTGCTGGTGAGTTGCAACGTGCCTGTGCTGGTTTGCCGCTGATGCTCGCGCACGGATGGCTGATCCGGGAGCCGTCCCAGCTCAGCCGGTTCCGGTGCAGGAATTGGCTGCATCACCACATAGTTCATTCAGCAGGTCGCGACGCAGGATACGCACTGATTTGCGGTTGACCTCGAGGATGCCATCCGCTTCCATCCTGCTGAACAGGCGACTGACGGTTTCGATGACCAGACCCAGGTAATTGGCGATATCGCTGCGCGTCATCGACAGCGTCAATAGTTGCGCGTCCCGTGACAGGCGCTCATGGCGATCGGCGAGGCTTCGCACGAAAATTGCCAGGCGGCGCTGTGCCTGCTGCTTGCCCATCATGATCGTATGCTCCTGCTCGGCAACGACATGGCGGCTGATGATGCGAACCAGCTGGCGTTGGAGTGCCGGCACGGTATCGCTGATTAACTGCAACTGCCTGTACGGAAGTTCGCAGATACTGGAGTGCTCAAGCGCCTCGGCGCTGCTTGGGTAGTGCTCGCCGGTCAGCCCGCCGATACCCATGATCTCTCCCGGCAGATGGAAGCCGAGAATTTGGGTGTCGCCATCGGGGCCATCGACATAGGTCTTCAACGAACCCGATCGCACCACATAGAGTGCGGTGAATGAATGCCCCTGGTGGAACAGTACATCCCCGCGATCAAGCGGAAACTTGTCGCGCACGATGGCATCGACCCTTTTGAGGTCTTCGCTGTCAAGACTTGCCGGCAGGCAGACATCGTGCATGGCACAGTAGCCACAACTACGCCTGAGCCTGTCCCAACCAGCACTTTGCTCCCTATCCTTCGATACGTCGTCTGTCACGTAATGACCTTCTTGGGTGGGGCGGGTATGGTGCGGTGCGGCAAATGGCGTTCGGAGCCGGCACCGCATATTAACCTCTCTCGCCGATCAATATGGGCCACGCTGCATGGTGTCCCTGGCCGTGGGCGAAGGCCTACGTCACGCCGGGATACCGGCATGCGCTCCGGGAGGGCAGGGTATGCGGTTGAAGTATCTCCGAGCTGACCAGGGTCAAGGTGGGGTAGTCCGTGTTTGCGCAGACTTGCGCCATGAACGACATACCTGCTGCTACCCAGTTTGACCCTTCGCTGGTCGCACGTTACGACGTGGCCGGACCGCGCTACACGAGTTATCCAACCGCACCTCAGTTCAAGGCAAACTTCGGTGCGGCGTCTCTATGCAGGGTGATTCGTGCCTCCAACGAGGACCCGATCCCGCGGGCCTTGTCACTCTACGTGCATGTGCCGTTCTGCCTGAGTCCGTGCTTCTACTGCGGTTGCAACCGTGTCATCACACGGGATCCGGGCCAGGCGGCCCGCTACCTGGAGCGGCTTTATCGCGAGATCGAGTTGATCGCGCCGCAGTTCGACCGTGACCGCCTGGTGCAGCAACTGCATTTCGGCGGCGGCACGCCGAACTTTCTCGACATGTCGCTCATGAAGGACTTGCTGGATTCCTTGTCCAGGCACTTCAGTTTCAGTCATGAAGTGGACCGTGAATACGGTATCGAGATCGATCCGCGTTTCGCCGACGGCACCTATGTGCGTGGCCTCGGTGAACTGGGCTTCAACCGGATTTCGGTCGGTATTCAGGATTTCGATCCGAAGGTGCAGCAAGCGGTCAACCGGATCCAGAGCATCGAGCAGACCCGCGAAGTACTGGATGCCGCGAAGGCATCGGCATTTCGCTCGACCAGCGTCGACCTGATCTATGGCTTGCCGTTCCAGACGGTAGACGCGTTCAGCCGGACGCTGGAGCAGGTGGTCGCACTGGATCCCGACCGTGTGGCGGTCTACGGTTACGCGCACTTGCCAGAGATGTTCAAGGCACAGCGGCAGATTGACGCAGCGGATTTGCCTGATACCGCGACGCGATTGGCGTTGTTCGGGCGGGCGCTGGAGTTCCTGACCTCGGCTGGCTACGTGTACGTCGGCATGGACCACTTTGCCAAGGCTGGTGACGAGCTGGTGCTGGCACAGCGTTCCGGCACACTGCAGCGCAATTTCCAGGGCTATTCGACGCATGGCGACTGCGATATCGTCGGTTTGGGCGTAAGCGCGATTGGCCGTATCGGCAACAGCTACAGCCAGAACGCGCGTGACCTGATTGGCTACTACGCTGCACTGGATGCCGGTCGTATCCCGGTCGCGAAGGGACTCGAACTGGACGACGACGACGTGATCAGGCGGGCGGTGATCGGCGAGCTGATGTGTCACGGAAGACTGGACAAACAGGCCTTCGGCGAGCGCTATCAATTGATTTTCGATGAATACTTCACGAAGGCGAGGCAGCGGTTGCAGCCGCTGATTGCGGATGGGCTGGTGCTCGAAACGCCGCTCGACATCCAGGTGACATCGCGAGGGCGGCTGCTGCTTCGCATCATCGCCATGTGCTTCGATGCCTATCTGGATGGCAAGGTACAGACAGCACGCTATTCGCGAGTGATCTGATCCGTGGTCCTCGGCTGTGCGGCGCAACGCCATCATGCCGTCCAAGCGACAGGAGGATTGCTGCCCGCATCGGCGTGAGCCGTAGTGCGGTCAACGCCAAACGTCGATCAGAACGTGCCGACCGGGCCGAGCCGTTCTTCCATGATCGGCGGGTTTCGACTTCGCCTGAAACACTCCAGTGCACCTGGCCATCTTGGCTTGGTGTCCATGCGTAGTAGGCGAGTCATCCTGCCAGTGGCGCGGCGGCGCTCGTAAAGCCGTCGACAGGCACATTGCTCCCCATCGAACCATCATGGGCGGCCAGGATAGAGGTGTTGCATTCCGGCCTTGAAACAGCCTGCCCATCGACCTCGGTTCATGGAAGCTGCCTGCGCCGGGCGCGGCTTGCGTTGGCAACACGAAGTTGAAAGGCCTTGAGATGGCAAGCACCTTCGACGTTCTCGCCCTTAACGCCTGTCTCTCCATGACCACTTTCCGCATGCGGTACTACGCGCTTACGCCTGGGGGAACGGAGGGTGGGTGGCTGAAGTTCGACACCTGCCAGGTAGTCGTATTGAGGGGGCACTGTGGCGCAATGTCACAGCAACACTCTTTCGCTGTACGGACTGATTTACATCAGGCCGTGGTGGCACACCGATCATAACCTTGCGTCAGTCGCTAGAGCCAAGGTAGGACGGAAGATGTCAGGACTATTGAAAACGATACTGTCGGCAAGTTTGCTGGCCGTCATGTGCCAGGCAATGCCGGCGCATGCGGCGAGCATAAACCAGGCCCACGCGGGCAAGACCAATCATGTGGCTGGTGATTTCGGACCGCCACAAGGAGCGCCGATCGAGGAGGGACTGGTCGACCCGCCTAATGTGCCGGCACCTATCCATCGGAATTACCCGGCACGCGTCATCGTGCGCCTCGAGGCCAAGGAGGTGGTCAGGGAGATCGCTGACGGTGTTCGTTATGGTTTCTGGACATTCAATGGTTCGGTGCCGGGCCCGATGATCCGAGTGCGGCAAGGCGATACGGTGGAATTGCACTTGCGCAATGACCCCGGCTCGCACATGGCGCACAACATTGACTTGCATGCGGTGATGGGGCCTGGTGGTGGTGCGTCCTCCACTCTCACGCCTCCCGGCCATGAGAGTGTATTCACCTTCAAGGCCCTGCGCTCGGGGGTGTTCGTCTACCACTGCGCGACCCCACCGGTCCCCATGCATATAGCCAACGGCATGTACGGCATGATCGTGGTGGAGCCTCCGCAAGGCTTGCCCAAGGCGGATCATGAATACTACGTGATGCAGGGCGACTTCTACACCACCGGTGCCTATCATGAGCCGGGCCTGCAATCCTTCGACATGCAGAAACTACTGGCCGAGCAACCGACCTACGTGTTGTTCAACGGCCGCGAAGGTTCGCTTGTCGGTGACCACGCGTTGAAATCAAAGGTGGGCGACACGGTACGCCTGTTCGTCGGTGACGGCGGTCCCAACCTGGTCTCCAGCTTCCATGTCATTGGCGGCATCTTCGACAGCGCCAATGTCGAGGGTGGCACGCTGGTCAACCACAACGTGCAGACCACGCTGGTACCGGCCGGAGGAGCGACCATGGTCGAATTGAGTACGCCGGTACCCGGGACGCTGCTGCTGGTGGACCACTCGATCACCCGCGCATTCATGCAGGGGGCGCTTGGCCAGATCAGCGTCAGCGGGCCGGTACAGCCGGCGATCTACCATAAGGGGCCGAGCACAGTCTTCGCCACGAAGCCACTGACTGCCACGCCCGGGAAAGCGGATACGGATGCGGATGCAATAGACCGCGTCGCCAGCGGCAAGCGTGTATTCCACCAGATCTGTGCGGCCTGCCACCAGGCCAATGCGATGGGCTTGCCAGGGGCATTCCCGCCCTTGGCGACGTCCGACTATCTCAATGCCGATCCGAAGCGGGCCATTGGCATCGTGCTGCACGGGCTCAGCGGCAAGATCACCGTAAACAGCACCGGGTACGCGTCGATGATGCCTGCGCAGGGCTCGAACCTGAGTGACGAAGAGGTTGCCAATGTGCTCACCTACGTACTCAACAACTTCAACAACAAGGGTGGCGAGATCACCCCGGCAGAAGTCAAGGTGGCGAGGGCTGCCGGTCCGTCAAAGTAATGGACTGCTGGCGGTGTGCCCACGGGTACATCGCCAGCGGGCTTTGCAAGGTATCCTGCCGATGCTTCATCGACGCGTTGCCACGATGGCTGTCCTGTTGCTGACGACCTTCGCCGCCATGGCTGCCGACTATGTTCCGATAGCCGGTGGTTCGTTTGATAGTGCGCTGGCAGTCGACGGGCGAGCTGCGCATCTGCGGATCCCCCGGTTCTTCATGCGCAGCGAACCGGTGACGAATGGCGAGTTTCTGGATTTTGTCCGCATTCATTCCGAGTGGCGGCGGGGAAGTGTCTTTCCGTTGCTGGCTGGTATCGACTATCTGAGCCAGTGGCAGCGTGCATTGCAACTCGGCGGTGCGATCTCCGCCGACCAGCCAGTGACCCACGTCAGCTGGTTTGCCGCCCGGGCTTACTGTGCCAGCGAACAGGCGCGACTGCCCACCTGGTACGAATGGGAGTACGTCGCTGCGGCCGATGTCTCGCGTCGGGACGCAAGGTACGACCCTCTGCGCAATCAGGCGATGCTGTCGGCGATTCAGCAGCAGACGGGCGAGCTTCCCGGCTCGATCGGAAAGCGGCCGGCCAATGTCTATGGGGTACGGGACATGAATCGCCTGTTGTGGGAATGGACCAGTGACTACGCGGCGATGTTTCCGAATTCCGACGCACGCCTGCCGGGGAGTACCGCCAGTCTCGCGCTGTGCGGTGGATCGGCACTCGCCTTTGCCGACAAGAACCAATATGCGCTGATGATGCGCGTTGCTGCGCTGACGGCACTGCAACCAGCCGAGACCGCATCTCGTGTGGGTTTTCGATGCGTCCGGGACAATCAGGAGAACGCCAGATGGCCATACGATGCAAATTCATGATGCTGCTCGCACTGCTGCTCATTCCGTTGGGCCAGGCGACGGCCGCTGCCACTGGTCGCGCCGTGCCGGGTGATTCCGTATACGCAATCCCTGCATTGAGCTTGCGTGACCAGGCGGGGCATGTGTTCGATTTCGCCTCGTTGCGCGGGGTGCCGCGCCTGGTTGGCATGTTCTACGGTTCGTGCAGAATGGCCTGCCCGCTCGAAATCGAGTACCTCAAGAATCTTCAGCATGCCGTGACGGCGAAGACTGGCAAGGACGTCTCTGTCCTGCTGGTGAGTTTTGACCCGTCCAATGACGACCTGGACACGCTGAAGAAGGTCGCTGCGATGCATCACGTCAACGTACCCACGTTCCTCCTCGCACGCCCCGAGCACGGCGACGAGGGCATGCTCGCCGGAGTACTTGGCATTGCCTATCGGCCATTGCCGGGCGGAGGCTTCAGCCACAATGTCCGGGTCTCGCTGCTGGATGCTCAGGGACGCATCGTCGCGTCGACAGACGCCTCCGGCATGCCCGACCGGGCCTTTGTCCGGGCGATCGTCGCTCAGCAGAACCTGCGCTGATGGGTAGTTGAAACGGCAGCGTCACCCCCTGGAGCTGTTTGACGCAGCCGGCATGTGGATCAACCACGAGAGCAGTGCCGCCGCTGCTATCATGATCCAACCTGAGTCGGTATCGGCACACGCTATGTCGTCCAAAACCCCCGGAATCGTCGATCCGAGCCGCAACCCGATGGTTGACGATGGCGACGAGGTGCGATTCTGCAGCACCTGTGCCTTTTCCAACGTCTGCATTTCCGCCGGCTACGACAAGGTGGCGCTCGGCGAACTCCACGTCCTGGTCGAGCATGTCGGACCGTTCCGGGCAGGTGAGCGCCTGTTCCGGACGCGTGACCCGTTCAAGGCCATTTATGCGGTACGCGGCGGGTTGGTCAAGACGGTCAGCGTCGACGTGGACGGCAAGGAACAGGTACTGGGGTTCTACCTTCCCGGCGAAGTGATCGGATTGAATGGCATCTATCCCGAGCACTACCCGTGCGACGCCGTGGTGCTGGAGACCTCCTATTTCTGCCGCTTCTCCTTTCCGGCAATCAGTGCACTGGCATCGCGCATGCCGAAATTGCAGCAGCAGTTGTTTCGGCTATTGTCCAAAGAGCTGGCGCTTACTTCCATGCTCGCCGGAGACCACTCCGCCGAGGTACGCATGGCCGCCTTTCTGGTGGACCTGTCTGACCGCTTCGGTGCGAGCGGATTTTCCGAGAGACACCTGGTCCTGAACATGTCGCGGATCGACATCGGCAACTACCTTCGTCTCGCTTCGGAAACGGTCAGCCGGTTGCTGACGCACATGCGTGAACGGGGACTGATTCGGCTGGAAGGGCGGCAACTGGAGATTCTGGACGGCAAGGCGTTACGCATGCTTGCACGCAGTGCCATAGAGCACTGAACCACCATTCCTTGACGTGACAGTTTGTCACGTCGGTTCCTGATCTACGTCAGTCGCAAAGACGGGCCATTGCAACATCATGCACGCCCGGCAGCGCTACTAACGAGGAGAGGTGGAATGAAAACAACCGTGCCCTACTCAGGGCCAGCCGGTCCCCAGGACCGGACCAGCAAGGTGTTGATCTGGATATTTCTGCTTGCCGTTGTGCTCTGCGGTGCGGGGATGATGTGGGCAACGAAGAGCACTTATGCGCAGGTTGCTCCCTTGCCACAACAGATGCTGGGCAGACACGGCCAAGTGGTGATGAGCCGTGCCGACATCGTGGCAGGCAAGTCGGGCTTCCAGCGGGCAGACCTTATGGACTACGGAAGCCTGTATGGCATGGGCTCGTCCTTTGGCAACGACTACACCGCCGAATACCTGGTGCAGTTGGCGCACCAAGTGCAGGACAACCTGGCTCAGGCAACCTATGGTAAGCCGTTCAATGCCATCGACACGGATCAGCAGGCGGGCATCACCCGCGAGATGCGTGCACAATTGCACGGCATGGACCTGACCCGGTCCGACGTGCAACTGACTGACGCCGTAGCCGATGCGCTGATCACCTTGCGTGGGCAGATCGCCACGTCTTTGCTCACCGACAATTTTGCCAAGGGTTACAGTCGGGCACGCAGCCTGGACAAGGTTACAGCGGAGCAGACGGCCAGCTTCCTGCTTTATTCATCGCTGACCACAGTGGCCCATCGACCGGGCAAGAACTATTCCTGGACGAGCAACTGGCCGGCCGAGCCGCTGGTGGGAAATGCACCCACGTCATCCACGTTCGTTTGGACCTGGGCCTCCTTTACCATGGTGTTCTTCGCCATCGGCGCGGTGTTGGTGATCTTCAGGCTATGGATCGAACCGAAGGCTGCCAACGAGACCTTCGAACCGGTACTGCAGGGTTTCATGAAACCGACGCCCAGCCAGAAAGCGCTTTGGAAGTACTTCCTGGTGGTCGCCGGTGTGCTGCTGTTGCAAATCCTCGCCGGTTCGATCATGGCGCATTACTACACTGATCGCGCCGGATTCTATGGTATCGATGTCGATCACTGGCTGCCGTTCGCGTTCCTGCGCAGCGTGCATCTGCAGGCTCCGATTGTCTGGATCGGCGTAAGCTGGATCGGTGCCGGCTTGTTCCTGGCACCGCTGATCGGCAAACGCGAGCCTGCCGGCCAACGCGGGCTGGTAAACCTGATTTTCTGGGTCCTGGTGGTCATCGTCGTCGGCGCCCTTGTCGGCGACTATCTCGGCATCATGGGGATGGTGGGCAAGCACTGGTTCTGGTTCGGCAACCAGGGATTGTCCTACCTGGAGATCGGCCGGTTCTGGCAAATCCTGTTCTTCGTGGGTCTGGCAGTCTGGTGCCTGGTACTGCTACGCGCCTTCCTGCCCACGCTGCGATCACTGTTCCGGCAGAGTGGCGGTTCGATCCTGGGCGCCTTCCGGATCGAGCACCTGCTGTGGATGAGCACGGTGACCGTAGTGGTGTTCTATGTGTTCGGCATGATTCCGCTGGGCAAGCCCAATCCGTCGTTCGCGATCACCGATTTCTGGCGCTGGTGGGTAGTCCACCTGTGGGTGGAGCTGGCCTTCGAGCTGTTTGCCGCAGCGGTGACGGGATACTTCCTGATGGCCTTCGGCCTGGTTTCGCGGCAGATGGTCGAGCGTGCCGTGCTGTTCGAGTGGATCCTGATCGTCATCGGCGGTGTACTGGGTACCGGCCATCACCTGTATTGGGCCGGTGAGCCCGGTCTTTGGGTGGGCGTGGGCAGCATGTTCTCCTTCATCGAGGTGCTGCCGCTGGTGTTGCTGGCGCTGGAGGCGATCGACCAGCAGAAGCACATCAAGGAGAAGGAGGGCTTCCAGTACAAGCTGGCCTACCTCTACATTCTGGGGGCGGCATTCTGGAACTTCGTCGGTGCCGGCGTCTTTGGTGGCGGTACGCTCAATGCCCCGCTGGTCAATTATTACGAACACGGCACGTTCCTGACCCTCAACCATGCGCACACCTCCATGTTCGGCGCCTTCGGCCTGCTGGCGATAGGTCTGCTGTACATGGCGTTGCGTTATCTCAATGGCGATCGTCCGTGGAGTGACCGCACGGGTATCTGGGCGTTCTGGCTCTACAACATCGGCGTGGTGATGTGGATCGTGATGAACTTCTTCCCGATCGGCTGGCCACAACTCGAGGCGGTGTACACGCACGGCTATGCGTACGCACGCAGCATGAAGTTCTACGACACCACGACCTTCTGGCAATGGATGCGCATGCCGGGCGACATCGTGTTTGCCGTGGGTGCCTTGCTGATGGCCTGGGATTTTGTCGCCAAGTTGTGGGCGCAGCGTAGCCCCCGGGACACCTTGCTAGTACATGGCTCGAAGCAATCTGCCTGATTGCAGGTAATGCAATGGAGGAGGCCCGCCAAGGCGGGCCTCCTTCTTGCGTTACCTGCATGGCCAACCGGTTCTTTAGTACGTATTGCTGCACAGCCACTTGAAACCATGAGGAGTCGATCACGTGCCATGGCTGCGACGTTTGCCCCGTTGGGCGTGGTATGGGACCGGCGTGCTGGCCTTCATTGCCGGCCTCGTCAACGCGGCCGGATATCTCGGCTTCCGGCATCAATCCCTCAGCAACATGACAGGCAACGACAGCTTGCTGGGCCTTGCTTTGGGGCAGGGACATGGTGGCGAGGCGCTGCACTGGGCGCTTACGATCGTGGCTTTCGTTGCCGGCGCCGTATTGAGCGGTGCCATCGTGCAAAAGAGCACACTCAAGCTCGGGCGACGCTATGGCGTGGCGCTGGTGCTGGAATCGATACTGCTGTTCGCTTCCGTACCGCTGCTGGATACATCCAATGTCATCGGGCTTTATCTGGCCTCGATGGCGGTAGGGTTGCAAAACGGCATGGTCACAACCTACAGCGGTACCTTGATCCGCACCACCCACGTGACGGGCTTCTTCACTGACCTTGGCGTTTATATCGGCCATTACCTGCGCGGGTTGCCGGTGGACACGTTACGCATGCGGGTAACCGTTCTGGTGGCAAGCAGCTTCATGCTTGGTAGCGCCGCTGGCGCGGTGCTGTTTCCCTTTATGGGGGAGCGTACGCTGCTCATTCCCGCCATCCTCACGGGCACCTGCGGGCTGGGCTACGGCCTGTATCGCCAGTACTCGAGGCCAGGGACGCCAGTAGGACCGAAATAAGTTCGTCGGTGGCGCAACTGCAAGGATCCTGTCCATCTTCCGCCACGTGTCGCGATGACCATAGCCCATGGCCATAGCCTGGCAGGCCATGATCGCCACAAACTGATCCAAGTCAGTCCGTCAGGTCGGCAGACCTGCTGCAATGGCCGCATGCTTGGACTTCCGTCTCGTACAGTGACCCGCCAGAACGGCACGACCGCCATGCTGGAGCATGATCTGCGGGGGCTTCCCAGCCCATTGCCATTCGAGCGGGCGCTGGAACTTGTGGAGCAATTGGCGCCGGGGCAGGTCGTATGTGTGCTGACGCCCTTCCATCCCTTGCCTCTGCTGGATTTACTTGCGGCTCGCGGCTATGACGTCCGTACGTCGGTATTGGCCGATGGTGGAACCCGGGTGGAGGTTGGCTGCATGCTGGCTCATGACCCGACTCGCGATTGAACAGGCACCGCGGGCATCCTTGCCGCGTCGTTTTCTACTCGCCGTGCCGTTGTGGGGCATGGCGGGGGGCGTGTTGCTGTGTCTGGACGGCTCCGGCGCGCTGCTGGACCGCTGGCAGCCCGCGACCTTGGCGCTGGTCCACGTCTACGCCCTGGGTGTGCTCGGCAACACCATGTTCGGCAGTCTGTTGCAATTTACTCCGGTGGTCGTGGGTGCACGGCCGCTGGCGCTCCGATGGCTGGGATGGCCTCTGTACGGCCTGCTGAACGTTGGCGGCGTATTGCTGGTCTGCGGCCTGCGTGCGGGGTGGACACTCGCACTCACCGCGGCGGGCATCTTGTTGCCGTTGAGCTTCATGCTGCTCGCGGCCATGTTGCTGCCGGGTATCCTTTGCGCGGTTTCACAGCGCCTGTTGCGTGCCGGATTTGTCGTGTCGCTGGTCAGCGCCCTGGTCGCGGCCGTGCTGGGTGGGCGGCTTGCGCTGGGCCTGGGCGGCAATCTCGCGGCGCTGGACCCGGACTGGGTCGATATGCATGCCAGCTGGGCCGTGCTGGGTTGGGTCATCGTGCTGGTCGCCAGCGTGGCGCGGATCGTAATGCCGATGTTCCAAGGCACGGATACCGTTCCGGCACCGGTACAGACCCTCTGGCTGGGCAGCCTGGTGACGGCTCTTGTGGCGGGGGGATGGATGCGGGCGGCGCATGTTTCCGCGGTACCGTTGCGCCAGCTCGTTGCGGTTCACGTGCTGTTGTTTGCCGGCGCCTTGTTGTGGATGCAGTGGCGTGCCACGCGACTGCGCCGTGGTGCCCTGTTGTACAGCTGGCGAATCGGTTTGGTCACGCTGGCGGCAGCAGCACTGGTGTTGCTTGTCGATGCCGATGCGAGTCTGCTGGCCGCGGTACTCGGCCTGGCTATCGGCCTTCCACTGCTGGTCAACGGGATGGCGTTCGAAATTGTCGCCTTCCTGAGCTGGATTGACCTGCGCCGGTGCGTGCGCCGCGGCATCCAACTGCCGGGTGTACAGCGGCTGCTGCCGGAGCGCGACAAGTTGCAAGCCCTGTCTGCACAGGTTCTGGCCGACCTGTTGCTGGTTGCGGCCGTGTGCTGGCCGCAGCCATGGCTTGCGCGAGCTACCGGGCTGGCCTTGCTGCTGACCTGGGGCGGACAGTACCGGGCGCTGGCCGGCGCAAGTCGTCGCGGAAGCCGTTTCCTGTTGACCGTGGAGGATCGCCCGTGAACACCAAGTTGCCCCTCGTCTATTCCTGCTCTGGCTGTTCCAGCGCAGCGCAGATGGCCAACCAGCTTGCGCTGTGGCTGGACCGTGCCGGCACCGCTGAAATGTCGTGCATCGCCGGCGTGGGCGGTGGAGTCACGGGGCTGGTGCGCACGGCGCAAAGCGGGCGCCGCATACTCGCGCTGGACGGCTGTGTGCTGAAATGTGCTTCGGCCTGCCTCGCCACCGTAGGAGTGGTCGCCGACACGCATGTGTTGCTGTCCGACTTCGGTGTGAAGAAACGCCAGCATGCCGACTTCGACCACGCACATGCACGGACACTGTATGCCACCGTAGTATTACCGGCGGCACAAGCCCTCGGGCACGATCAGGCGCGTCCCGTAGTCGCCGCGGGGGCTGCCTGATGTCTTCCGTGTCCGCACGCTTCATGCTGGCACAGTTGCGTCTGGCCATCGATCATGTCGATGATGGCCTGATCGTGTTGCTTGCGGCACGTCGGCGTCTGGTGCAAGGCGTAGCCGCCGTGAAGCCGCGTGCCGGCGTACCGTCACGCGATCCCATGCGCGAAGGCAGGGTTCGCGCCCGAGCGCAAGCGCTGGCATGGCGTCTGAATCTGCCGCAGCGCACCGCCACCGGCGTACTGGACCTTGCCATTGGCGATGCCTGTCGGCTGCAGGGCGTGATGGTTGATCCTGATCAAGACGCTACTGCGGCTATGCACGCCATCATGCCGTCCGCCATGACAAATACATTGACCGATACGTTACCGACGAAGTCTCTCGCACGACGCCTGTTACGGCTGCTGCCGCCGCCGCGAGCGGTAGCGCCGTTGCTGCGCATGTTGCCAGCACGGGCCCAGCACGCCTTGCTGGAAAGGGCGATGGCACGCGTGCTCGACGTGCCGCTGCAGGATGGCACGCTGGACTTCATGCGCGGCCGCCGCCTGGCTATTGAAGTCAGCGACCTGCAGTTGCGCTGGGTGCTGGAACTGGAGGGCGATCGCCTGCGCGTGATCGATGCCGAACCCGAGGCCAGCGTACGTGGCAGCGCGACCGACTTGCTGTTGCTGGCCGGTCGCCTGGAAGACGCCGACACGCTGTTTTTCCAGCGTGCGCTGAATCTTACCGGCGACACCGAGTTGGGACTCACCGCACGCAACCTGCTGGAACGCCTGCCATGGGAATCGGTACCACTGGCACTACGCATCGTCCTCAACCGGGGGGCCCGTTTCGCCCGTGCGGCCCGTTCGGCGCATCGTGGCGAATCGGCCTGACGCATTCCGTTGTTCTCCCTAGCCGACCATGTTGATGACCGACCAAGCAAGTCTGCCCGTGCCAATCTGGTGCGATGAACTCGAATACGAATACGCGGCACTGGTCGAGCGCCTGGAGCTGCTGGTGCCGTGTCTGGAAATTCCGCTGCACCTGCCGTGGATCGACGCAATCAACCGGTTGAAGAAGCAGCGCGGTGCGGTGGTCATGGCGCACAGCTACCAGTCGCCGGAGATCTTCCATGGCGTGGCCGACATTACCGGTGATTCGCTGGGTCTGGCCCATGCCGCGGCCACCTGCGACGCCCCTCTGATCGTCCTGTGCGGCGTCCACTTCATGGCCGAGAGCGCGAAAATCCTGGCACCGGAAAAGACCGTGCTGATCCCGGATCTCGAAGCCGGCTGCTCGCTGGCCTCGTCGATCACTGCCGCCGACGTGCTGGCGCTGCGTGCACGACATCCGGGCGTTCCGGTGGTGAGTTATGCCAATACCCCTGCTGCGGTGAAGGCGGAATCCGATGCGATCTGCACTTCGGCCAATGCGGTGCAGGTGGTCGAGTCGATGGGCACGGACAGGGTGATCTTCCTGCCCGACGAATTCCTTGGCCGCCACGTCGCCAGCCAGACCCGCGTCGAGCTGGTGCTGTGGCATGGCCGCTGCGAAGTGCATGAGAAGTTCACCGCGCAGCAGGCGCGGCATGCGCGCGAGCAATTCGATGCAAAGCTGGTGGCGCATCCGGAATGCCCGCCGGAGGTGCTGGCCGAGGTGGACTTCGTCGGCTCTACCACCGCGATGGGCAGGTGGCTGGAGCGGGAGAGGCCGGAACGGGTGGCGCTGATCACCGAATGTTCGATGGCCGATAACCTGCGCGCGCAGTTTCCGGCCACGCAATTCATCGGGCCGTGCAATCTGTGCCCCCACATGCAACGGATCACCTTGCAGAACGTCTACGCCTGCCTGCGCGACCTGCAGCACATGATCGAGATTCCCGCCGATGTCGGCGTGCGTGCACGGGCTGCTCTGGATCGCATGTTGTCGGTGGGCCGGCGAGAGCGGGCATGAGACACGCACGCCTGCCGGTGGTGGTCGTGGGGAGCGGGGTGGCCGGACTGACCGCCGCGTTGGCGGCGGCACCGGCGCCGGTACGACTGCTATGTCGCGCACACGATGGTGCGGGCAGTGCCAGCGCACTGGCCCAGGGCGGTATCGCGGCGGCAGTCGACCCGCAAGACAGTCCTGCCGCGCATGCCGCCGATACCCTGGTGGCCGGTGCGAATCACAACGATGCGCCGATGGTGCAGTGGCTGACGGCAGAGGCGCCGGGCGCGATTGCCTGGCTTCAGGCCCAGGGCGTGGCTTTCGATCGCGATACCGAAGGCGGGCTGTTGCTGGGCAGGGAAGGCGGACATGGTGCAGCGCGCATCGTGCACGCCGGCGGCGATGCCACCGGCGCGGCACTGATACAGGCGCTGCGTGCGAAAGCACAGGCCGCCGCCCACGTGCAGTGGCGTGGCGGCGTCGACGTCGATGGCCTGCTGCTCCGTGATGAGCGCGTGGTGGGTGTGCGAACCCGCGACGGACGCGGGCGGGTTGAAGACGTGGAGGCATCAGCCGTGGTGCTGGCCACCGGTGGCATCGGTGCCCTGTTTGCGCGTACCAGCAATCCGCCGGGTGCCGATGGTGCGGGTCTCGCGCTGGGATTGGCCGCGGGTGCCGCGGTGCGCGATCTGGAGTTCGTGCAATTCCATCCCACCGCGCTGGATGTGCCGGGACAGCGCCTGCCGCTGATTACCGAGGCGTTGCGAGGGGCCGGTGCCCGGCTGCACGATGACGCCGGCCACGCCTTGATGGCCGGCGTACATCCGCTGGGCGACCTGGCGCCGCGCGACGTGGTGTCGCGTCGTGTGGCCGAAATACAGGCATCGGGCGGCCAGGCCTGGCTTGATGCGACCGGCGTCGAGGGCGACTGGGAACGGTGTTTCCCCACCGTGCTGGCGGCATGCCTGGAACACGGTTTCGATCCGCGGCGGAGCGTATTGCCGGTCACGCCGGCGGCACATTTCCACATGGGCGGACTGGCAACCGACCGCAACGGGCACACCAGCGTGCCGGGTCTCTACGCCGTCGGCGAGGTGGCCTGCAACGGCGTGCACGGAGCGAACCGGCTGGCCAGCAATTCGTTGCTGGAGAGCGTGCTGTGCGGGCGACGGCTGGGCAAGGTGCTGGCGAACACGGCACGCTCCAGAATCGGAAATGGCGTCATTCAGGTGGTCGAACGCGGCAACAGCCTGCCGGCTGCCCAGCTTGCAGCGTTGCGCGAGCTACTCTGGCAGGCGGGCGGCCCCGTGCGTGAAGACCTTGCCTTGCGCGATGCCTTGCGGACCTGCACGAAGCTGGCACGCATCGGCTGGCAGGCCACGCTGGCCAAGACGCTGCTGCATGCGATGCGCCTGCGCAGGCACTCGCTGGGGGCACACCACCGATGTGATCGCGTCTGTGTGGCCTAAGCCGGGCGGCGTGAGCAGCAGTGGTTTACCGCAGCCAGCACGGGCGAGGGTTGATCGGGGTCAAGATGGAATGAAGCCGGACTCGTCACACTGGGCTTTCCTCATTTCGCGAGCAATTCATGACACGTCTTTCCTCGTTCGATTACGAACAACTTCTTGCCTGCGGTCGTGGCGAACTTTTCGGTGACGGCAATGCCCGCTTGCCATCACCACCGATGTTGATGTTCGATCGCATCACGCATATCTCCGAACAGGGCGGAGACCATGGCAAGGGAGTTATCCAGGCCGAACTGGATATCTGCCCGGACCTGTGGTTTTTCGACTGCCACTTCATCGGTGATCCGGTGATGCCCGGTTGTCTTGGCCTGGATGCCATGTGGCAACTCAGTGGTTTCTTCCTGCCCTGGCTGGGTGAGCCCGGGAGGGGGCGTGCGCTGGGCGTGGGTCAGGTGAAGTTTTCCGGGCAGGTGACGCCGAGTGCGAAGCGGGTGAGCTACGAGATCGATATCCGTCGCGTGATGCGCGGCAAGTTGGCCTTGGTGATCGCCGACGGCAAGACTTTTGTCGACGACCGCCTGATTTACGTGGCAAGCGACATGCGCGTTGGCCTGTTCCAGTCCACCGGGGGCTTTTGAGATGCGCCGTGTCGTCGTGACGGGCATGGGCATCGTGTCGTGCCTGGGCAACCTTCCGGCAACGGTGGCACGCGCGTTGCGCGATGGCCGCAGCGGTATCCGGGCGATTCCCGAATATGTCGAACGCGGATTGCGCAGCCATGTCGCTGGCGTGCCGGAGATCGATCTCGATGTGGCGATCGACCGGAAGCTGAAGCGTTTCATGGGTGATGCCGCTGCCTACGCCTACGTGGCGATGCGCTCGGCGATCGCCGACGCGGGCCTGCTGCTGGAGCAGGTGCGGCATCCACGCATCGGCGTGATTGCCGGCTCCGGCGGCGGTTCGGCGCAGTGGCAGATCGAGACAGGTGACATCCTGCGCGAGAAGGGCGTGCGCAAGATCGGGCCGTGCATGGTACCGCGCACGATGTGTTCGACGGTGTCGGCCACGCTGGCCACGACGTTCGGTATCCTTGGCCTGAGCTATTCCATTTCCGCCGCCTGTGCCACCTCGGCACACTGCATCGGCGCCGCGGCCGACCTGATCCGCCATGGTGCGCAGGACGTGATGTTCGCCGGTGGCGGCGAGGAAGAACATTGGGGCATGACCGCGCAATTCGATGCGATGGGAGCGCTGTCCAGCCATCACAACGCCACTCCGGCCCGTGCCTCGCGTCCCTACGACACTCGTCGCGACGGCTTCGTCATCGCCGGCGGTGGCGGCATGCTGGTGCTGGAGGAGTACGAGCACGCCAGGGCGCGCGGTGCGCGCATTCATGCCGAACTGGTCGGTTACGGTGTCACCTCCGACGGGGCCGAGATGGTGGCGCCATCGGGTGAGGGGGCCGTGCGATGCATGCAAATGGCGATGGCCAGTGTCGACACGCCGATCGATTACCTGAACACCCATGGTACCGCCACCCCGCTGGGCGACATCGTCGAGCTTAATGCAGTACGCAGCGTGTTCGGTGATGCCGTGCCACCGTTATCCTCGACCAAGGCGCTGACTGGCCACTCGCTTGGTGCGGCCAGCGTGCACGAGGCGATCTACAGCCTGCTGATGCTCAATGGCGGCTTCGTGGCCGGCTCGGCCCATATCGATGAGCTCGATCCGCGCGCCGAAGGCTTTCCGATCGTGCGCGAAAGCCGAGCGGCAAAGCTGGCCACGGTGATGTCCAACAGCTTCGGTTTTGGTGGTACCAATGCCAGCCTAGTGTTCGCCAAGGCCTGATTCCGCGCGGTCATGTTGACCCGATGATTTTCACAGGAACCCGCAGCATGTCTTCGACGGATGCCGGCACGATCTGCCGGCCACAAAGCTGGGGCGAAGAGCTCGCCAACAGTCTCAGCCACGGCTTGGGCTTGTTGCTGGCGATCGCCGGCCTGCCTGTCCTGATCATCCATGCCTATCACGGTGGCAAAACGTATGCGGTGGCCAGTGCCGCGGTATTCGGCAGCAGCGTGCTGGCGCTTTACCTGGCATCGACGCTTTATCACGCCATTCCGCAGCAGAAGGTCAAGGCGATCCTGCAGGCGCTGGACCACGTCGCCATCTATCTGCTGATTGCAGGTACCTACACGCCGATAGCGCTGGGCGTGTTGCGAGGCGGGTGGGGCTGGGCCATGCTCGGTACGATCTGGACCATGGCCCTGGCCGGAACGCTGTTCAAGGCGATGGGCGGGCTGCGCTTTCCCCGGCTGTCCACGGCGTTGTACGTGATGATGGGGTGGGTAGGAGTGATTGCGATCCGGCCACTCTGGCTGCACATGCAAGCGGGGGGCCTGGCCTGGCTTGCCGCTGGCGGCCTGGCCTATACCTTGGGTGTCGTGTTCTTTGTGCTCGACGGAAGACTGCGTTACAGCCACTTCATCTGGCACCTGTTCGTACTTGCCGGCACCGTCTGCCACTTCTTCGCGGTACTGCTGTACGCACTCTGATTCGTGGCGGGAGTGGCTCGCTGACCGGACCGGCTGTGGAGTGGAGTCCCGGAACCCATGGTTGCCAGGAGAGGGGACTCCAGTGAGGGGCCGGGGGGACGCAAAGCACCTCGCTGTCGCATACCACCGGGGCTGCGGTCGGCGTCCCGGCTGCTTGGTACGCGTACATAAATCAAATCGTGGCCTTGGTGTCTCCGCGGCTGGTGATGTCGTTGGGGCGCGGTTCTGGCTTGTGCGATGACGTGCGGATGGTCCACGTTACGGGCATCGGATGCGACAGGGGGAGGCGACGGTCCTGTCGGCTGTCGCAGCCGGCGCTCCCGGGGTGCCAGCCGATCGCACGCGATTGCGGCGATCGTCCGACGGCACCTGATCGACATGGATCCTGATCTGGATCAATCCATATATGGTTTTTTAATCCCATGATTTACACAACATATTGTGTTCATGGGTGAAATATGAGCGATGCTGAACATGGCTGTACAGTGGCCCCGACGGGGGGAGAAGGTGGCAACGAGCGCATCCAGGTCGATGTGGTCGACACCATCGACGAGTACCTGAGCCGCGCCGACTGGCGGGTCAACGCCAATGCCAACCAGGGCTATTCGCTGGGCGGGCTGATCCTCAATACCTCGGGCAAGGTCACGGCCAACTACTGGTTGTCGCGCGTGTACCCGCCGGAGATCGGCCACGCCCATCGCAACGCCGACCTGCACATCCACGACCTTGACATGCTGTCAGGCTACTGCGCCGGCTGGTCTCTGCGCACGCTGCTGCTGGAAGGGCTCAATGGCATACCCGGCAAGGTCGAAGCTGGCCCGCCTAGGCACCTGTCCTCGGCGGTGGGGCAGATCGTCAACTTCCTCGGCACGATGCAGAACGAATGGGCGGGTGCGCAGGCGTTCTCTTCGTTCGATACCTACATGGCGCCGTTCGTCCGCAAGGATGGGCTGGACTACGCGACCGTGCTGCAGTCGATGCAGGAGCTGATCTACAACCTCAACGTGCCCTCGCGCTGGGGCACGCAGACGCCGTTCACCAACCTCACCTTCGACTGGGTCTGCCCCGCCGACCTGCGCGAACAGGTGCCGGTGATCGGCGGCGAGGAGATGCCGTTCGCCTACGGCGAGCTGCAGGCCGAGATGGGCATGCTCAACCGCGCCTACATCGAGGTGATGACGCGCGGCGACGCCAAGGGGCGGGTATTCACCTTCCCGATCCCCACCTACAACATCACCGCGGATTTCCCGTGGGAGTCGGAGAATGCCGGGCGGCTGTTCGACATGACCGCCAAGTACGGCTTGCCGTACTTCCAGAACTTCATCAACTCCGAGCTCGACCCCGGCATGATCCGCTCGATGTGCTGCCGCCTGCAGCTCGACCTGCGCGAGTTGCTCAAGCGCGGCAACGGCCTGTTCGGCAGCGCCGAGCAGACCGGCAGCCTGGGCGTGGTGACGGTGAATTGCGCACGCCTGGGCTATCGGCATGCCGGCGACGAGCCCGCGCTGCTGGAGCGCCTCGACGAACTGCTGGAGCTGGGCAAGCGCAGTCTGGAGATCAAGCGCACGGTGATCCAGCGGCTGATCGACGAGGGCCTGTTCCCGTACACCAAACGGTATCTCGGCACGCTGCGCAACCACTTCTCCACGCTGGGGGTGAATGGCCTCAACGAGATGATCCGCAACTTCAGCGGCGGCACGCTCGACATCACCAGCGAGGAAGGCCATGCGTTCACGCTGCGCCTGCTCGATCACGTGCGCGGGAAGCTGGCCGATTTCCAGGAGGAGACCGGCCACCTCTACAACCTGGAGGCCACGCCGGCCGAGGGCACCACCTACCGCTTCGCCAAGGAAGATCGCAAGCGCTGGCCCGACATCCTGCAGGCCGGCACCGAGGCGAATCCCTACTACACCAACTCCTCGCAGTTGCCGGTCGGCTTCACCGACGACCCGTTCGAGGCGCTGGAGCGGCAGGACGCACTGCAGACGCGCTACACCGGAGGTACGGTGCTGCACCTCTACATGAGCGAGCGGTTGTCCGGCAGCGCCGCCTGCCGCGAGCTGGTGCGTCGCGCGCTGAGCCGCTTCCGATTGCCGTACATCACGGTCACGCCGACCTTCTCGATTTGTCCCACGCACGGCTATCTGGCCGGCGAGTACGCATTCTGCCCTCGCTGCGACGAGGCTCTCCTCGACCGCAAGCGCCGGCAGGCCGCCTGAAGCGCCACTACCGCAGCATCCACCCTCGACAGAACACACCGGAGAACGACCATGGGTACCACTGCATCATCCACCGAAGCCCCCACCCCCGTCCTTGCCGACAGCGAGCGCCAGCGCTGCGAGGTCTGGACCCGCGTGATGGGCTACCACCGCCCTGTGTCGAGCTTCAATATCGGCAAGCAGGGAGAGCACATGGAACGCCGCTTCTTCGAGGAGCGGGCGGCGGGGCTGGATCGCGCTGCATGATCCGGGTGGGCGGCATGACGCCGCTGACCACCATCGACTTTCCCGGTCGACTGGCGGCGGTGCTGTTCCTGCAGGGGTGTCCGTGGCGCTGCGACTACTGCCACAACCCGCACCTGCTGCCCGCCCGGGCCGGTACCGGCGTCGCATGGACGTCGGTGCTGGCCTTTCTCGAACGCCGTCGCGGCCTGCTCGACGGCGTGGTGTTCTCCGGTGGCGAGCCGACCCTTCAGGCTGGCTTGGGCAAAGCCATCGACGTGGTGCGTGGGCTGGGTTACAGCGCCGCCCTGCATACCGGTGGCATGTACCCGGAACGATTACGCCCAATGCTGGCACGACTGGACTGGATCGGCCTGGACGTCAAGGCGCCGTGGCATCTTTACGACAGCGTCACGCGCCGCCATGGCAGTGGCCGCAAGGTCGGCGACAGCCTGCACGACGTGCTGCACAGCGGGGTCGCTCATGAGTGCCGTACCACCTGGCATCCCGGGTTGTTCCCCGAGAATGAATTGCATCATCTCGCCGATGAGTTGCGTGATGCCGGCGTGCGACATTGGGCGCTGCAGGAATGCCGCATCGATGGGCACCCGCATCCGGAATGGAAAACCCCGGATCTACGGCGGTTGGGCGAGGGCTTCGCGTCGTTCGTGTTCCGGGGCAACCAGCCGGGAGCATGAGCGGCGGCATGCACGGTGAACCGTGGTCCCGTAATCCGCGACGTTCACAAGCGGCAGTTGAATCCCGCGCTCACGCCGTGTCCGTCGCCGGGCAGGTGGACTGGCCGGTCGACGGTCACGGGTTTCCAGGTCTTCCGGAGGTAGAGGCGATTGATGGTGCCCTGGCATGGGTGACGGCGGTAAGGGCTATCGGAACCAGTCTATTCAATATTTGACCGTGGCCGAGACAAAGAATGTACGTGGCATCGACAGCGTGCGCGACCAGGGCTGCGTGACGGCGTAGGCATTTTCCGAATATTTCTTGCCGAAGATGTTCGTCATGCTGGCTGACAGGTCCAGGTTGTCGTTGAGCGCATAGCTCGCGCTCGCGTTGTAGATGACGTTTCCACCTTGCCCGTAATTCGTGCCGTGGGTGGTGGTCTCGTCGAGGTACATCGGGCCGGCATAGAACATCTGCCCATACATCGTGATCCTGTCCGTCGGATTCCAGGTCGCGTCCAGCGACCCCGTCTTCTCCGGGATGCCCACAAGCTGGACATGTAGTGGCGTGGTGATGGAGGACGCTTCGCTGGTGAGGTAGGTGTGGGTGTAGGTGAAATAGGCGCCCAGCTTCAACGACGGAGCGATCCTCCAGCTGCCGTCCAGTTCGACGCCATGCGATTCGCCGTTCTGGTCGTTCGTGTAGTAGTTGGCCGAGCCGCCGCAGTTGGTGAGGTTGGGAGCGGCCGCTGACGAGCTGCACAGGCTCAGCACCGGCTGTGGCGCACCCATCGCCGAGGTGATCCGGTAGGTGGCGATCATGTCCTTGATGCGGTAACGGAAGTAGGTGGCTCCGAGCGAAACCGCATCGTTGCGGTAGTCGCTGCCCACCTCCCAGCCGGTCATGGTTTCCGGTCCCAGGTCCGGATTGGCCACGGTGGTAGGGCCGACGCCGTAGCTGCGGGTGGTGTTGTTGAAGCCCGGCGCGCGGAAGGCTTTGTAGGTGGCGCCACGGAACGACCAGGTATCGGTGGCGTCGTAGTGCAATCCCAGGCCGGGGTTGAACGCGGACTTGCTGCTGGAGGGCAGTGTGCCACCGGAGACCACGCCGGTCGACGCCTTGGTCAGCGTGTGGACCTGATCGGTATTGCGCCAGGAATCGTATCGGCCACTGAAAGTGAGCTGCAGTACGTCGAGCGGCGAGACCTTGGCTTGCACGAACGCGCCGCCGAAGGTCTGCTCGCCTCGACCGTACCCCGTGGCGTTCAGGACCTGCGGGATCTCCGGGCTGCCGGGCGTGGCGAAGAACGATTCGGAGTCCTTGGCCGAGAGGTGGCGATAGTCGATACCGACCTGCAGGCTATTGAAGAACGCGTTGAAGAATCTGGAATAGGTCAGCGAGCTTCCCCGCTCGCGATAGTGCAAGTCGCCGTACTGGCTGTAGTACTCCACCACATCGTTGGAAACGACCTGGTCCTTGGCATTGCTGTTCAGGCATCCGCCAGCGAGTTGGTAATAGCACGTCGCCCCGTTGTACTTGGTGAAGTGCACGTTCTGTGCCCAGGCGCGCAAGGACAGCGAGCTGTCCTTGTCGAAGCGCTGATCCAGCCCGAGTGCCCCGTCCGGATTCTTCTGCAGATTCCGGCCATAGCTGTAGCCGATGTGCTGGTCCTGCTCGTGGTTGCCCAGGCGGAGGAATCCGTTCAGGCTGTGGGTGAGCCGGAAGTAAGCCGATAGCTCGATGTTCGTATCACGCGCCGAGTTGGCCCGCTGTCGCGGAAACTTCCAACGGTACGGTGATGGCGTCGTGATATAGCCGTCGGTCCGGTACTGGTTGACTGCCAGGTTGAGCGCCAACGCGTCGGACACCTTGAAGTTCTGGCTCCAGGACAGGCTGGCGGTGCCATGGTTTCCGGCGCCGACGGTGACGACGCCGGTATTGTCCGAGGGGCGTTTGGTGACGATGTTGACCATGCCGGCCACCGCCATGTTTCCCCAGAGGCTGGACGTGCCGCCGCGGATGACTTCGATGTGGTCGACGTCGGCCAGGGCCACCTTGTGGAACTGCGTCGTCAGATAGAACGGGTCGATGATCGGAATGCCGTCGAGCAACACCAGTACCTTGGCGTTGCCGAGACCGCGCATCTTGGTCTGCTGGCCGGTCGGATCCGAGATGGCGGCGGGGACGCCCGTGAAATTGAAGCCCGGAACCGTCCGCAATAGCTGATCCAGCGTCTGCGACGTCGAGTTCTTGATGTCGTCCTGCGTGATGACCGTGGTGTGCAGCGGCATGTCCTCGGCCAAGGTCTGGTTGAGACTGGCCGATACGGTGACGGTACCGAGGCTGGTGGCATTGTCTGGGCTTGCCTGTGTCGAAGCATCTTCGGCAAAGGCGGGTCCTGCGGCTGCCAGTGCACAGACCATCAAGCTGCCATACATCGGGCCGACAGATCTCTTGAATGCTTTTTCTTTCATGATGATGCCTTGAAATGGGAAGTGCGCACCGGTTGCGCTTTGGCGAAAAGGAGCGTGGCCGGCCATGGATGATTCATCGATCGAGCTTGACCTGCGGCTACGGCCATACGGTGTGATCCGGCCCGGTGTTGACATGGCCGATCAGGCCCTCCCGCGCGGCGTTCAGGTGCTCGGCGTGGGTCTTGTCGTACAGGTCGTCGATATCGTATGCATCCAGGCAACAGCCCGCGTTGAGTGAGAACATGCCGAAGCCTGCGTCTGGTCTTCCGGAAGCAGTCACCGTCATCCCCGAAGGGGAAGCAGGCACGCAACACCACTCGCACGCGAGGCGTGTGGCGAAGGAGACGGAAGCGTGGCGTCAATCCCGGTAAACGAATGAGGGACGATCAGGACAACGTGAAGCCCCCGTTGTCTCGAGTGGACAGGCGGGGATGGCCATCAGCGAAGTTCGTCGCATTCGAGTGGAGGCTTAGACGGCCGGTGGGCCGCGGGAGCGACGTTCCAGCGAGGCAGTCACAGGTGCACGAACCTTCCCGGGAGTCGTCAAGTAAGGCGGCTTCGGCAAGGGAAGGATGGTGAAGTCGAGGTCCGATGCCAGCACCGGACTGTGGCACATCAGCGTGCAATAGCCGCAGACGTCCCCATTCGTCGGCATGCCCGGTTGACTGGGCATGCCAGGGTGTTCATGACGGGTGCGGCCGGAGTGATCGTTTGCCATGGAAACCATGGCGGTGCCTTGGGTCGACCAGGCATACAGGACACGGGAGATAGAGGGTACAAAGAGGATCAGGCCCAAGGCCACCAAGGCCAGCCGCATGACAAAACCGCGTTGAACGTGCCTGCGGATCAAGTCATCCCCCATAGGATCGAACCATGGACCCTAGTCCAGCCATCATGCCATGCTCTCACGCGATCCGACAAAGCATGCAACACGGCGAAATGTCGCAACGCGCCATCGTTCCGGCCGATGCGACCGATTCCCTTCGCACGGTCGGGTGAACTCTCGCGTGAAGAGCTTCCGTCATGCATGTACGAAAATCGGTGGCGTGCCTGGTTCAAGCCGCACCCGTCGTCTGCATCCCCGGTTTGCCATGCCAGTAGCCGTTGCGCGCAGCGATGCGCGGCGGCGGTTGTGGCGAGCGGCGGGCGAGGTGGTAGTGCGCCACCGTCTCGGCCATGCCTTCGGCCTGTGGATACAGCCGCAGCACGTCCACGCCCAGCTCACGCAACTGCGGCAGTTCTGGGCCGAGGTCAGTCACTTCTTCGCCTTGAATCTGGATGCCGTTGATGCGCAGGAACGGGCGCCCCTCGCGCGTGGCCAATGGCATGCCATCGGGGTAATCGATGCAGCGGAAGCCGCATTGATCCTTGGCCACATCCAGCGCACGCGCAGTGAAGCAACGCGCCGAGAAGGCCAGCGGCAGGCGGCCGAAGGCGATCACTTCCAGCTCGGGCATTTCGCGCTGCTCGGCGCGCATCGCCTCGCCAAGCTCGCGCAGAAGGGCATGACCTTGCTCCACGCCCGGGACCCAGCGGACCAGGCCGTCCTCCATCAGCATGGCCAAAGCCTGGTGGTTGTACACGTTGAGCGTGGGGCCGGCGACGAAGGGGACTTCGCGCTCGCGACACAGCTGCACCGCGGACAGATCATTCGCCTCGATCCAGCAATCGCCATGATCGACCAGCCGCTGCAGCATGCCCAGTTCGGACTCGGCCTCGATCAGTGCAAGCGACGACAGCACCACCTGCTTGCCGCTGCGGGTCAGCTCGGCCGCCAGCGCGATCCAGTCGCGCGTGCTCAGCTCGCGCCGCTTGCTGCATACCGTCTCGCCCAGGTAAACGATGTCGACCGGCCATCCGGCGGCTTCGCGGTAGAACGCCAGGGTTTGTTCGCGCGGCCAGAAGTACTGCAGCGGGCCAAGGCTCAACTTCATCGTGTTCATCGGATCAATGCCAGGAACGGTGGTAGGGGCCAAGCGTGGTCTGGTGGCCTTCGGCATGTTTCGACAGCGACGATTGCCAGCCTGGTTGCAACTGCCAGGCATCCGGTGCGCCGTGGTAACGGTCCAGCGCGTCGCGCCAGGTGCGGGTAACAGAGGAAACGTAGGCGACACCGCGCTGGCGGCCTTCGATCTTCAGAGCCGCCACGCCGGCTTTTGCCAATCGCGGCAGCAGCTCCAGCGTGTTCAGGCTGGTCGGCTCCTCCAGTGCATGGAAGGTTTCACCGCCGACTTCGAAGCGCCCCTTGCACACCGTCGGGTAGCCGGCCGGCTCGCGCGGTTCGAACCGATCCATCAGCACGCCGTTGAGGCGCACGCTGCGGCGACCGTCGCCGTGTTCTTCCCAGCGCACGAAACTGGCCGGCGAGCACACGCCGTGGCGATTCGGCGAGGCGCCGGTGACGTAGCTGGACAGTTGGCAACGGCCTTCAACCATGATGCACAGGCTGCCGAACGCGAACACTTCCAGCGGTACCGGCGAGCCGGCGCACAGGCGCTCGACCTGCTGGATCGACAACACGCGCGGCAGAATCGCGCGGCTGATGCCGAAGCGCTCATGCGCGTAACGCAGCGCGGGCGCGGTGGTGGCCGAACCTTGCACCGACAGGTGCCGAGCCAGCGATGGATAAGTGCGCGTGGCGTAGTCCAGTACCGCCATTTCAGCGGCGATGATGGCGTCGCAGCCGAAGTCGGCGGCCTTGTCCACTGCGCTGTACCACTGCGCCAGGCGCGCGCTGTCCGGGTAGGTGTTCAGGGCCAGGTAGACCTTGCGCTTGCGCAGGTGCGCATAGGCAATACCGTCACGCAACTCCGCGTCGCTGAAGTTCAGCCCGGGGAAGGCACGCGCGTTGGTCTGGTCGCGAAAGCCCGCGTAGACCGCATCGGCTCCGGCATCGATCGCCGCTTGCAGAGCCGGCAGGTTGCCGGCAGGACAGATCAGTTGCATGAGAATGGCTCTCCGATAAAGGCAGCTTGCATCTTGGGAGGAGCCATTCACGGGCGTATTGATCTGAGTCAGTCTTCGATGGCGACGTCATCGAGCGACGCGTGATATCCATAGGGTGCCATGCCGGCATCATCACCACCCGTTGCAGGGATTAGGTGCCGGTAAGACCTAAATAAAGGTCCTGCGCAGCACCCGCCGTGGCCTGCATCCGGGGCATCAAGACCCAAGGCGGAAGTGCCAGGGGAAACGCCGCACTGGCTGTTGTGCACGTTGGCCGTTTCGTCCGGGCGATGATCGGGCTGGATGACGTTGCCCCGGCATCTGCTGCCGCTGTCCCATCGTTGCTGGGCCGATCGATATCGCTGCCCGTGACCATGGGCCTACGCATTGAGTGGCGAGTCTTGCATCGTGTCGGTGTCGACAACAGGGGCAGGGTCGTCACTCCCGACCAAGAAGAGCGACAGTCAGGCAGCGACGTCGGGTCGGCCACAGCGCTGACGATGGGAATCCGCGGCCGGGTTTCATCTGCAGGCCGGCGCTGGAAACGATGGGGCGCAGCCAGCCCTCCGCCGCAGGGCTTCGCCTAAGTAACGGCCACTTGCGGGCGCCGCTTCAAAACTTAGGGAAGGGCGGGCCCCCGGCTATCGTCGTCCCGTCCGGGCACGGATGAGGCCGGCAGAATGTCCGGACATGTCTACTTCAGGTGCATGTGCCTCGGCCCGGGAACCTGTTCGGCAGACGGATGTGCTTTGCAACCCATATGACCGGCGGCTTCAAAACAACGGACGAAACGGTTCGCGATTGCAATTGAAATGCATTGCTCCATGCGGCAGCGCGCCGCACGTCGCGTCGCTTCACGAGTTGATCGATGTCAACACTCCGTTTTCCGGGGCCTCGCAGACTTCCCCCCAAGCAATGAGCTTGCATGGGACTGGCACTTCGATGAACGACGTAACGATTCGCACCGATGTGGTCATCGTCGGCGCTGGCCCGGTGGGCCTGTTCCAGGTGTTTGAACTTGGATTGCTCGGCCTGAATGCGCACGTGATCGACTCGATGCACCAGGTCGGCGGCCAGTGCATCGAGCTCTATCCCGACAAGCCGATCTACGATATCCCGGCGATACCCGTATGCAATGCCCGGGAACTGGTTGACCGTCTGCAGCAGCAGATACGTCCATTTTCACCGCGATTCCATCTTGGCGAAACCGCATCCGTGGTTCGGCGCATGGCGAGCGGACGGTTCGAAGTCGTCACGAATGCCGGAACGCATTTCGATGCAGGCGTGGTGGTTGTCGCGGGTGGCCTGGGAGCATTCTCGCCGCGCTTGCTGGACCTGCCCGAGGCTGCGGGACTCGAAGGCACGTCACTTCACTACAAGGTCACCCGTCCCGACCTTTTTGATGGCAAGGACATCGTCATCGCCGGTGGCGGTGATGCTGCGCTGGACTGGACGCTGGCGCTCATCGAGCGTGCACGAAGTGTTGTCCTCGTGCACCGGTCGTCCAAGTTCCGTGCGGCTCCTGCGCATGTCCGGCGAATGCAGGAGCTGTGCGACGAGCAACGCATGCAGTTCCTGGAAGGCGACATCGTCGGGCTCGAAGCTCCGCAGGACAGGCTCGAGTCGGTACGCGTACGGACCCGGAGCGGCCTGGTCCGGCGTGTCGATGCGGAGCAACTGCTGGTGTTCTGGGGCCTGCATCCGGCCTTGGGGCCGATCGCCGAATGGGGACTCGCGCTCGAGTACCACCAGCTGGCTGTCGACAACGGCACATTCCAGACCTCGACGCCGGGCATTTTCGCCGTTGGCGACGTCAATACCTATCCCGGGAAAAAGAAGCTGATCCTGTCCGGATTCCACGAAGCGGCACTGTGCGCCTTCGCCGTGAAGGAATACCTCAATCCGGGCGAGAAGGTGAACCTGCAGTACACGACGACCAGTCCGATCATGCACAAGCGCCTTGGCGTCACGATCGGTCCCGATGGCGAACCTGTGCCGCCTTCACAGGTGACCACCCATGCGAGAGAGACACCTGCGCCAGCCAGTATCCCGTGAACTGCGCGCCGACGCGTCGTGCGTGCAGAAAGTGAAGCAACCAGAGTCCCAGGAGACACATGTGAAAAAGAACGATGCTCAATTCAGCGCCAGCCGACGCACGCTGCTGAAGAACGGTGCAAGCATTGCCGTGATAGGCGCCGTCGCCGCCACCGGCCTGCTGAAGGCTGCGCCGGCACGGGCACAGGACGGCAAGGCCCCGCAGGCCGTGGCGATGTACCAGCCGAAGCCACACGGCGCAGACCAATGCGACAACTGCATCCACTTCATCCCGGGGAAAACGCCGAAGGAGGCCGGCACCTGCAAGGTCGTCGAGGGAAGCATTTCCCCGCAAGGCTGGTGCGTCATGTACGCGCGCAAGGCCTGAAACAAGGCAGCACCCGCTTCGTCTGAAGCGTCTGTTTGATCGGTTCGCAGCCGTTGGAGGCTGATCTCATGCAAGCTCCGGTAGCGACGGAAGGGCTGCATTCGCCCGCACGTCGAAAACTTCTCAAGGCGGTGGCCGGCGTGGCGGCGGCCGGCGGATTGGCCGGCGGAGCAGGCTGGTTCGTGCTCCGGCGTGAACGGAGCCTGTTCGAGGTGCGCCGCGAGCAGACCCTCATGCAGACCTCGGTGGCGATCACCTGCCTGGCCGACGACGTCGACAAGGCAGGGCTCGCCATTGATGCGGCATTCCGGCGCATGGGCGAGGCGGTTGCCGTGCTTACGCGCTTTGATCCGGCCGGGCCGGTGGCGCGCCTGAACCGTGACGGCCGGCTCGGCAACTTGCCGCCGGAACTGCGTGACGTGCTCCATCGCTCGCTGGAAATTTCGGCGGCGACGGACGGTGACTTCGATATCAGCGTGTTGCCGGTGCTGCAGTATTTCGAGTCGCTGCGCCAGCCCGCCGTGCTGGGGGCTGGCGATCGCGAGCGCATCGGCGTGCGCGATCGGTTAATCAACTATCGCCGTATCGTGCTGGATGCGCAAGGCGTGCGGTTCACCTTGCCGGGCATGGCCGTGACCCTGGACGGACTGGCAAAGGGATACGTCATCGACCAGGGTATCGCGTCGCTCAAGGCCGCGGGGATCGACACGGCGCTGGTGGATGCCGGCGGTGACGTACGGGCGATTTCCGGCAGCGATTCGAACCGCCAATGGCACGTGGGTATCGTCGATCCCGGCGATATCCACAGGGTTGCAGCCATCCTGACGCTACGCAATGCGGCACTCGGGACATCAGGCAACTACCGGATTTTCTACTCGTCCGACAAGAAGCTGTTCCACGTGATCGATCCGCATACCGGCTATTCCCCGTTGAACTACTCCAGCGTCACGGTCATGGCCGAGTCGTCGGTGGATGCCGATGCCATGAGCGTGGCCGCCGCCTCGATGCCGCTGCCGCGGCTGCGTGAAGTCATGGCCTCGCGGAACAACCAGTGGCTGGTGTTTCCCAGGGACAACCGCACGAGCTGGCGTTCCAGGGACCTGCCGCAACTCTCCGGCCATGCGGAGGTGGTCTGAGATGCCTACCTTGTCGATCCACGGCAATGCGTACAGATGGCTGATGCTGTGTGCGGCAATGCTTCTGATGCTGGTCTCGCTGGATGCCGTGGCCGGCATCGACCAGACCTATCCCGAGGTGCGTGGATATTTCCCTGCCGCCACGCGATTCGGGGACATCACCGGCAAGCCGCCAGCCGCCGCCGTCTACAACGGCGACAAGGTCATCGGCTATGTATTCGAGTCGGTAATGGTGGCACCGGTGCCGGCGTACTCGGGTGAGCCGGTGAATATCCTGGTGGCGATCGACCAGTCCGGCAAGATTCTCGGCACCAAGGTGCTGTACCAGAACGAACCCATTCTGCTGGTGGGCATCCCGGTGCAGCGGCTATACGACTTCGTCGCGCGCTACGTCGGCCACAACGTGAAGGACAAGATCGTCGTGGGCGGCAGCAGTGCGCCGGGATCGACCCAGATCGACGCCATCAGCAGCGCCACCGTGACCTCGATGGTGGTCAACGAGACGATCATGAATGCGGCGCTGGAGGTGGCGGTGTCGCGCAAGCTGGTGTCCGGGACGGTGGCGACCGAAGCGGCTCCGGCAACGGTCCGCGCCGATTACTTCAAGAAGGCGAACTGGGTACAACTGACCGGCAACGGCGCCTTTCGCCATTTGAACCTGACCCGAGGGAAGGTCGTGGCCGCGTTCAAGGGCCAGCCCGAGAGCGGCCTGATCGATGACCCGACCGCGCCGGCCACGGGTCACGAGAACGACACGTTCATCGACCTCTATTACGCCGATATCACCCCGCCGACCGTCGGCAGGAACCTGCTGGGTGATTCCGGCTATGCCAGCCTGATGCAAGGCCTCAAGCCCGGCGACGAGGCCATCGCGGTGGTTGCCAATGGCCTGTATTCGTTCAAGGGAGTCGGCTACGTCCGCGGTGGCGTGTTTGACCGGCTGCACGTCATGCAGGCCGGCAAGCTGTTCCTTTTCAAGGACACCGACTTCGTGGTTCTGGATGATCCGGAACTGCCCGGAATGCCGTCCTTCAACGAGATGGCCATCTTCATCCTGCACCATGGGCAAGGGTTCAACCCAGGTGCGCCGTGGACACTGCAACTGCTGGTGAATCGCCAGATCGGGCCGCTGAAAAGTATCTACAGCACGTTTTCCGGCAGTTACCAGATACCGGTCGACTATGTCGTTCAGCCCAAGGTCGTGGCCAGCCCGATTCCGGACGGTGCACCGCTGTGGGTAAAGATCTGGTACGGCAAGCGTTTCCAGATTGCAGTGCTGGCAGCCGGGCTGTTCTTCCTATCGCTGATCCTGGTGTTCCAGGACTGGGTGGTGAAGCGCCCGGTGCTGCTGGAGCGCGTACGCGTCGGCTTCCTGGTCTACACCGTGGTGTTCATCGGCTGGTACGGCCTGGCCCAGCTATCGGTGGTCAATATCCTCACTTTCATCAACGCGGTGATCCACGGCTTCCACTGGTCCACCTTCCTGATGGACCCCCTGATCTTCATCCTGTGGACGTTCGTGGCGGTGTCCCTGCTGCTGATCGGACGGGGGGTGTATTGCGGCTGGCTATGCCCGTTCGGTGCCATGCAGGTGCTGATCAACAAGCTCGCGCGCAAGCTCAAGGTACCGCAGCTGGAACCACCTGCCTATGTGCATGAACGGCTGTGGGCGATCAAGTACGTGATCCTGCTGTTCCTGTTCGGGCTGTCGCTGCAGTCGGTGGGCCTGGCCGAGCGCTTCGCGGAGGTCGAGCCATTCAAGACCGCGGTCAACCTGCATTTCGTGCGCTCCTGGGGCTATGTGCTGTTCGCCGTGATCCTGCTGGTCGGGGCGGCGTTCACCAACAAGGTTTATTGCCGCTACGTCTGCCCCCTGGGCGCGGGCCTGTCGGTCTCGGGACGCTGGCACCTGTTCGAGTGGTTGCGCCGGCGCAAGGAGTGCGGACACCCGTGCCAGGCGTGCGCAGTCGAATGCGAAGTCAGGGCGATCAGCCCGCTGGGGCCGATCAATTACCAAGAGTGTCACTACTGCCTGGATTGCCAGGTGACCTACAACAACGACCGCAAGTGCCCGCCACTGGTCGAACGCCGCAAGAAGAGGGAAAAGCGGGAAAACGCAGCACGTCCCCTGCCCACACCCGTGGTGATGGTGGGCTCCGGGGAGAACGACATACCGACAGGTCCGAATGAGTAGGGCGGCCACCTGCTTTGGACTCCACCATTTTCTGAGGAAGCATAGCCATGAGTGACAAGAGCAAAGACCAGGGCCCGGACGCGAAGGCCGACGGGATCAGAGCGCTGACGGAAGATGAGATCGCCTCCCTGCCCGGACAACCGGGCAATCCGAGTCGCCGGAATTTCATGAAGGTCGGCGCGCTGGCAGGCCTGGCTGGTGCCGGCGGGCTGGTTGGCGGGCTGGGTCTCGATCGCCCCGTGCATGCGGCCGAACCGGGCAAGATGCCGGAGGACCATGTCGCTCCGGGCCAACTGGACGAGTACTACGGGTTCTGGAGTGGTGGCCAATCCGGCGAGATGCGTATCCTGGGTCTGCCCTCGATGCGCGAACTGATGCGTGTCCCGGTGTTCAATACCGACTTTGCCGTCGGCTGGGGCATCACCAACGAAAGCAGGCGGGTGCTGGGCGAAGGCTTCCCCCGCGGAGGCGACCTGCACCATCCGCACATGAGCCAGACGCATGGCCGCTACGATGGCCGCTATCTGTTCATGAACGACAAGGCCGGTACCCGCGTTGCGCGTATTCGCTGCGACGTGATGCGCACGGACAAGATCACCAGGATTCCCAACGTGCAGGCGATCCACGGGTTGCGCGTGCAGCGTGAACCGCACACCGGCTACGTATTTGCCAATGCCGAGTTCCGGATTCCCTCTCCCAATGACGGCCGCGACCTGGATGATCCGAAGAAATACCAGACCATGTTCTCTGCGCTCAACGGCGAGACCATGGAGATGGCATGGCAGGTCATCGTCGATGGCAATCTGGACAATACCGATAGCGATTACGAGGGCAAGTACGCCGCTTCAACCTGCTACAACAGCGAAGATGCCGTGGACCTGGCCGGCATGATGCGCAGCGAGCGCGACTGGGTAGTCGTGTTCAACCTCAAACGCATCGAGGCGGCGATCAAGGCCGGCAAGTTCAAGACCATCGGCAAGTCGAAGGTGCCGGTACTGGACGGACGTCACGGCTCGGACCTGACCATGTACATCCCGGTGCCGAAGAGCCCGCATGGTCTCAACGCGAGCCCGGATGGCAAGTACTTCGCGGCCAACGGCAAGCTTTCACCGACGGTCAGCCTGATGGAGTGGAGCAAGGTCGACGACTACTTCGCCGGCAAGCTGAAGGACCCTCGCGGTGCCGTGGTGGCCGAGCCGCAACTGGGTCTTGGGCCCTTGCACACGGCGTATGACGGTCGCGGCAATGCCTACACGACGCTGTTCATCGACAGCCAGATAGCGAAGTGGAACATCCAGGACGCGATCGATGCCTATGCTGGCAAGAAGGTCAACTACCTGCGCCAGAAGCTCGACGTGGCCTATCAGCCCGGGCACGACCACACTTCACTGGGCGAAACCCGCGATGCCGACGGCAAGTGGCTGGTATCGCTGAACAAGTTCTCCAAGGATCGCTTCCTGGCGACCGGTCCGCTGCACCCGGATCTCGATCAGCTGATCGATATTTCCGGTGACCAGATGGTGCTGGTGGCGGATGCCCCGGTCTTCTCGGAGCCGCATGACGCGATCATCGTCCCTGCCAAGATGTTGCGGGGCAAGGTAAAACGGAAGTGGGATCGCAAGGATCCGTTCTTCGCTGAGACCGTGGCCCAGGCCCGGAAGCACGGTGTCGTGCTGGAAAAGGACAGCAAGGTCATCCGCCAGGGCAGGAAAGTCTTCGTCTACATGACCAGCTCAGCGCCGAAATACGGCCTGGAAAGCTTCAAGGTGAAAAAAGGTGATGAAGTAACCGTGGTCATCACCAACGTCGACAGCATCGAGGATCTGTCCCACGGATTCTGCCTTACCGACTATGGCATCAACATGGAGATCAGTCCGCAGGAAACCAGCTCGGTAACCTTCGTTGCCGACAAGCCTGGCGTCCATTGGTACTACTGCACCTTCTTCTGCCACGCACTGCATCTGGAGATGCGCGGCCGGATGCTGGTGGAGGCCTGACGAGCAGTGCGCCTTCTGCCGGAGCCCTGGCCCCGGTAGAAGGCGCTTCTTTCCCGGACTAGACGAGGCATGCCTTGAACAAGCGTGGCAACTGGATGCACGTGGTGATGCTTGCGCTCGCGACCATTGTCGTGACGGCGGGGGCACATGCCACGGACGATCTGCAGCTCGCCATTGCCACCGCGGCACCTGGCGCCGTGCTGAGCGTGGCTCCCGGCATCCACCACGTACACCTGCTGCTTGACCGGCCGGTGACCCTGAGCGGAAAACCCGGGGCCATTCTCGATGGGGACGGGCAGGGCGACGTGGTACGGATCCGTGCCTCCGGCGTCACCCTGCGCAACCTGACCATCCGCCAATCCGGCCACGACCTCACAACCATGAATGCGGGGGTCTATGTCGAGAAAGCAGTGGACGGCGCGGTCATCGAAAACAACCGGCTCCAGGACGTCCTGTTCGGCGTGTACCTGGATGGCCCGCGGCACGTAAAGGTGATCGGCAACGTGATCACCGGCATCGCCGAACTGCACGTGCCCGATCGTGGCGACGGCATCCATCTGTGGAACGATGCCTTCTGCGTGATCGAGGGCAATGACGTGTCCGGTACGCGCGACGGCATCTACGACTACGTAAGCCACGACGACTTGATATCGAACAATCATATCCATGAGGTCAGATATGGCGTGCACCAGATGTATACCGGGAACGAGACGCTGCAGGGCAACATCAGCTCGGGCAATGTCGCGGGCATGGCCTTGATGAGTTCCGACCGCATGCGGGTGGTCGACAATCACCTGTTCAACGACTCCTCCTACGGCATCCTGTTCAATTACGTCACCTACAGCGACATCAGTGGCAACCAGATCCACGACATCACCGGCGACCTTGGCGGAGACGGGCAGGCGGTGGATGGCGGGGAGGGCAAGGCCATGTTCGTCTACAACTCCGAGTTCAACCGGATTCACGGCAACCTGCTCGCTGATTCGCCGATCGGCATCCATATCACCGCCGGTTCACAGGACAACCATGTTTACGGCAATGCCTTCGTGAACAATCGAACTCAGGTGAAATACGTGCAGAACGTGGCCGACGAGTGGTCGTTCGACGGCAAGGGCAATTACTGGAGCAACTACCTCGGCTGGGACCTCGACGGCGACGGTATCGGCGACGTGCCGTACCGGCCCAACGACGGTGTCGACGTATTGTTCTGGAAATACCCGAGCGCGGGCGTGCTGATGTCGAGCCCCGCGATCCTGCTGTTGCGCTACGTACAGCGCGCATTCCCGGTGTTCACGCCGCCCAGTGTGCAGGACAGCCACCCGTTGATGAGTATCCCCGAAAGCTTGCGAGCGAAAGCCCATGACCCACGCCATTGATATTGCCGCGCTCGGCAAGCAGTACCGGGGCGTGGCTGCCCTGGTGGACGTCTCGGCAACGGTGCCCATGGGCAAGGTGGTTGGTTTGCTGGGCCACAACGGTGCCGGCAAGTCCACCCTGATCAAGCTGATCCTCGGGCTGATCGAGCCGACCAGCGGCCGCGTCGAGGTACTGGGCCAGTCGCCGTGGGGCAGCCAGGCCGCGGCGCTGCGCCGCCGCATAGGCTATCTGCCCGAGAGCGTGGCGTTCTACGGTAACCTGACCGGCAGCGAGATCATTGGATACCTGGCCAACCTGAAACGCGCGCCACGGCAACAGTCCGGCGAACTGCTGAAGCGGGTCGGCCTGGACTATGCCAAGGATCGTCGCGTTTCCACATACTCCAAGGGTATGCGGCAACGCCTGGGACTGGCCCAGGCCCTGCTGGCCTCGCCCGAGCTGGTGGTGCTGGACGAGCCCACCGCCGGCCTCGATCCCCAGGCCACGCGGGAGCTCTATGGCATCGTGGACGAGCTGCGGGCAGGAGGACACAGCGTGCTGGTGTCCTCGCACGTACTCCCCGAACTGGAACCCCACATCGACAATGCCCTGATACTCCGCCAGGGCGAGCTGCTTGCCATGGGAAGCGTCGAGGCGCTGCGCCGGCAGTCGGGGCTGCCCGACCTCGTGTACGTGCGCCTCAAGGACTCCGCCGACATCGCCGCGTTCGCGGGGGAACTGCAGGATATCGGTTCGACGTATGTGCTTCAGCATGATGGGCAGTTCGAAGTCCATGTCGCCGGCGTCGACAAGCTTCCCTTGCTGCAGCACCTGGCGGCACACCCGGCAGTGGACGACATCGTGGTCAAGGAGGCGTCGCTGGCACGCTTGTACGACTTTCTCGGTGCGGGTACGAAGCACGACATGGAGCAGACCGCATGAGCCGCATCGCGATCATCGCCGGCAAGGAATTCCGCGACGACTTCCGCAATCGCTGGACGATTGCCGTGGCCATGCTTTTTACCGTGCTGGCGCTGGGCATTGCCTATTTCGGCGGCGCCGCGGCCGGCAAGGTCGGCTTCACCTCGTTCGACGCGACGCTGGCCAGCCTGACCACGCTGGCGGCCTTCGTGGTGCCGCTGATCGGCCTGCTGATCGCCTATGACATGGTGGTGGGCGAGCAGGACAACGGCACCCTGCTGCTGGTACTCAGTTATCCGATCTCGCGGATCGAGCTGGTGGCCGGCAAGTTCCTGGGCCACTGCGCCGCGCTGGCCACCGCCATCCTGGCAGGTTTTGGCGTGGCGGTGGTGATCATCCAGGTCATGCAGCCCGAGGCGCGCACCATGGCAGCCTGGCTCAGCATCGGGAATTTCGTGCTCAGCGCCTCGATGCTCGGCGCGAGCTTTGTCGCGTTGGCCAGCGTGATCAGCGTGACCACGACCGACAAGGCGCGTGCGGCAGGCCTGGCGCTGGTGGCCTGGCTGCTCACGGTGATCATCTTCGACCTGTGCCTGCTGGCGATTCTCGTCTTCAGCGGCGGCAACCCATGGGAGCAGTCGGCCTTTCCGTGCCTGCTCTACCTCAACCCGATCGACGTGTTCCGGCTGATCAACCTGACCATGCTGGGCTCGGGCGGCGGCAACGAGCTGTTCATGGGCATGACCGCCACGCACGTATACCGGCCCTGGGTGCTTTACCTGGCGATGCTGCTCTGGGTGATCGTTCCCTTTGCATTGGCCCAATTCCTGTTCCGGCGGAAAGAAATATGAAACGTCACGTCCCACATCGGCACCGCGAAGGCGGCCGCTTCATTACGCTCGAATGGTTGCCGGCGGTATGGCTCGTCTTGCTGCTCGCGGCATGCAGTGGAAGCCGGGCACCGCCCAGGCAGGCAGCGGTCGATATCCATAAAGACGATGTCTGCGCGGTCTGCGGGATGTATGTCAGCGCCGGGCCGGGCCCGCGTGGCGAGGCCTGGGTCCATGGCTACAAGACCCCGCTGAAGTTCGGCTCCACCCGGGATTTCTTCGCCTACGTGCTGGAGCCCGAAAACAAGGCGAGATTGCAGCAATTGCTGGTACAGGACAGCGCGCAGATCAACTGGCGGCATCCTTCCAATGAGGCGCGCACGTTTGTCGATGCGCGTACCGCCTGGTACGTGGCGTGGCAGCCGATGAGCGGCTTGATGGGAGCGACGTTCGCGTCGTTTGCCACGCGTACCGATGCCGAGGCTTTCGTGCATGCGCACGGCGGCGAACTATTGCGGTTCTCCGACATGACCCCGGAACTGGTCTCGTTGCTGGGCTTCGAATGTCCCCACCCTGGCTCACCGGCCTTTGCCCTGGTGAAAGCTTGTGCCGCAGCCCCTCGATCCGCAATGCCGCCGGCGGCCACGCCTGGCGAGCATGCCGAAGTGTTGCAGGCGAGGCGTTCGGTTCCTGGCGAGATGGGTCAAGGCAAACACATGCCTCCATCCATGCTGTCGGGCAAGAACCCGTACTGAGGGAATTTCCATCATGCATGCACCGGCACACGGCTTTGGGCAACAACGCTACCTCGATGGGGCATGCGATGGCGTTGGTTACGTTCCGCTCGCCCTATGGGCGAGCGCCCATTCATCCCTTTCTTCCATCTAAAGCTGTATCAGGAGCATCCATGAGCATCTGGCATCTACTTATCCTTGCGGTCGTGGTCCTGCTGATTTTCGGTACGGGCAAGCTGAGCAAGATCGGACCGGACTTGGGGTCCGCCATTCGAGGCTTCAAGAAAAGCCTGGACGGTGACGACGCCGAGTCCAAACGCGATGACGCGGCGTTGCTGCGTGCCGAGGCCCAGCCAGCCGACAACAGTCGCTCGGGACAGCGGGAGCCGGTGGACGTGAAATCCAGGTAGGGCCTCGCCGTGATTGATTTCAGCCTGGGCAAACTCCTGCTGATCGCGCTGATCGCGCTGATCGTGCTGGGTCCGGAAAAGCTGCCTGGTGCGGCCCGAACCGCCGGCGCCATGCTTCGTCGCGTACGGAGCGGCTGGGACAGCGTGCGTGCCGAGGTGGAACGCGAACTGCAACTGGAGGAAATAAAGCGTGCCGCACGCGAAGTGGCCGCGCAGGGCAGTGCGGCCAAAGGCACCGTGGACAATGTCATTCATGACGTGCGCGAGCCTGTGCAGGCAGTCATGGCCGGGTTGGAACAATCCGTGACACTGGGTGGCGACGCGGTGGAGAAGACGGCTGCCGAAGTGGCAACAACCTTGCCATCGGCTCCTGACGCGGTCGTGCCTGCCGCCAAGCATGTGGAGAATCGGTCGTGACGAGCCCGGATAGTGACGGTTTCGTGGAAGGTCTTCAGGCCAGTGTGTTCCCGCACCTGCTGGAGTTGCGTTCCCGCCTGATCAAGGCGGTCGCCACAGTCCTGCTTCTGCTGGTTGTGCTGGTTCCGCTGGCCAACCGGTTGTACTCGCTACTGGCTGCGCCACTGGTCGCCCGCTTGCCACATGGTGCCCACCTGATTGCCACCGAGGTAACCAGCCCGTTCCTGACACCGTTGAAGCTGGCCTTCTACGTGGCCCTGTTTGCCGGCATGCCGGTGATCCTGTACCAGCTCTGGGCCTTCGTCAGTCCCGGCCTGTACAGAAGCGAAAAGCGTCTCGCCCGCCCCCTGCTGGTGGCCACGCTGCTGTTGTTCTATCTGGGCTGCGCGTTCGCCTATTTCCTGGTATTGCCGGCAGCCTTCCGGTTCTTTGCGGCGGTGACCCCGGGCGGGGTGGAAATGATGACGGATATCAATCATTACCTCGACTTCGTCATGCTGGTCTTTTTCGCCTTCGGGCTGTGCTTCGAGGTGCCGGTGGTGGTGGTGATCCTGGCCGCCGCGGGTATCGTCGATCTCGCCCGGCTGCGTGGCATCCGCCGCTACGCCGTGGTTGGCGCGTTTGCCATTTCTGCCGTCATCACGCCACCGGACATCACATCGATGATCATGCTGGCGGTTCCCATGTATCTGCTCTACGAGCTGGGTTTGCTCGCCGTGAGATGGCTGATCGCGCCCCGTGCGGCGACCGTGGCGACCTGAGGTTTCGGCTGGCGACGCTGCAAAACATCAGCCTTCCGCCTGCCTTGGCTATAGCAACTGACCAGCGGTGGCACCGGAACTGACCGCGGCTAGCGGCCGTGCCGCCCAACGTCGCCGGCTCGTTGCCCATCTTCGATATAGAGCCAGACCACGATCACCGGCGGAGCTAGCGAGACTCGGCAGGTGTACGCTGACCAGTGCAGTCGACCGGAAGCAACCGGCCAGGAGCGGACGGTCAACGTTTGACATGAGAGGCGGCGGCCTGCTTGCCGGACGACGTCCTCTCGATGGAAGGGTTAGGATGCTGCACGACAGCTACATTCCGTTGATGCCAACGCTGAAGCTGTGACTGGCATCATTTCGCGTGATTTGCACGTTGCGCTTGATGACAGCCAGAGTTCGAAGGTCTACTGCCCCTACCCGCCAGGGGAAATGCGAGATCAAGTTCTCGATCTTGGCTACTACGGCATCAATTGCGTCGCACTCCTGCTCGATCGACTCAAGCTGTTCTTCGTCCACGCAGAAAGGCGTGCTTTGGTCATCGAGCGCTTTGTAGAGGTCACGCAGTTGTCGGAATAGCGGCTCAATTTGCTTCGATTCCTCTGGCGTTGCTAGAGACCGCAAGGCATCCTTGCTGGCGCTGGAAAGTTCGTCTGTAGCCAGATCGATGCTGATCTTTTGAGAGGCTCCGCTCGACTGATATGCCTCAGTTGCGAGAATTTGCTTCCAATAGATTTTCTCAGTGGCTAGGTCAACGCAACAAACGATGACTGGCAGGCAGAACCGCTTCCAGTAGTTGATATGACGGTCGTCAACATAGATGCCCTTGCTTTCAGAGCTGCTGATTCTGTCGAACGCTTTGACCTGAATCTTGATGACGTCACCGGTCGAGCGTGCTTCATCATCCAGAATCTCAAGTTCTGCATCGACTCCGATATCTACTCCGAAGAGGCGACACGGCCACCCAAAGAGTTTTGTGATGGTGTATGCAACGAGGTACTCGCCTGCATCACCATTGACTGACTTCTTTGGATATTCCATATCGTCTCCTCAGCAGCCTAACGTTTGAATTCACCGGCCTTGCGCGGCTTTATGCGCAAGGTCCGGTGGAATGAGAGGTTAGAGCCCGTCATTTGGTTGCGCCGAGCGAAATGACGAGCAGAAGGACGGTGCGGCCAAGCATTGCGAAACAAAACAGAGCGGCCAGAACCCTCATGGTGGGACGAAAGGAGGGGTTTTGATAACCAGGGGCAACCGATGCATTTACCGTGACCAACACAAAGAACGTATACAGTGCGAGAAGGCCAAACAATAGCAACAAGCACTCGCGAATCAGAACGCCAAAAGTGTAGGGCGGGGGCAAGGGGATGCCAGAAAACAATGCCGCGATAAATGCGCCCCAAGCTACACCAACATATGCTGCCCCAATACCGAGTGCGGCGTTGGGGAAGTAGACACCAAAAACACGGATGGCACGGCCCTTCAGGCTCGTGATGGGGCCGCGAGCAGCAACGTAAGCAGAAAGAAAAATCAATGAGACGCTACAGATGATTTGAAATGTTCTTGGTGCACGGTTCTCATTGATGATGTCAATCGCCAATTGTGCATGGAAGTCGTGAAAAGCCATTAGCCCAAGTGGAAATGCAATCACGGCAAAGAAAGCAAATGCGTTTCGCATTGAGGCAAACGAAACCGGATGTTCCTTGAAGAATGTTGCCAAGTAGGTGAAATTCAAATTCATGGCGGCGTGATAAGGGCTCTAACTACTGATTAGGCGGACCCGTGGGTCCGGTTATACACACGTGATCGCGCCAAGAAATCATGACGCAACTCCTTGTTCTGACGGGAGCTTATCTTTGCCGGGTCCGGCTAACAACCACACGTATAACCGGACGGAGAGCCAGGCCCGTGAAGGTCGCCTTTGGGTCGATTCTGGCCGGCCGATTGTCCGACAGGCAACCCTCAGTCAGGTGGTCAGCCAGTTGGCGATGCTGGCCAAGCCCTGTGCCAGCCATGCTCAACTGTACAGGCAACGCATGTCCAGCATGCTGGCAGTAAGCGATGCCAGCCACCACGAAGTGGATCAGACAGCAGTCTTCAGCGTCGTCCACAGGCGGTCCATGCGCTGTTCCACACCCGCATCCGGAATGATCGGCCGGCTCCACGCGCGGGTGGTCTCGGCGGGCCATTTCTGGGTGGCATCGATACCCAGCTTTGAGCCCACGCCGGCGACCGGACTGGCAAAGTCGAGGTAATCGATCGGCGTGTTCTCCACCAGCATCGTGTCGCGTGCGGGATCAACGCGGGTCGATACCGCCCAGATCACCTGGGCCCAGTCGCGCACGTCGATGTCGTCGTCGGTGACGACCACGAACTTGGTATAGGTGAACTGACGCAGGTACGACCATACCGCCATCATGATGCGCCGCGCATGACCGGCGTACTGCTTGCGGATGCTGACTACCGCGATGCGGTACGAACAGGCTTCCGGCGGCAGGAAGAAGTCCACGATCTCGGGGAATACCTTCTGCAGGATCGGTACGAACACGTCATTCAAGGCCATCGACAACACCGACGGCTCGTCGTGCGGTGCGCGGCCCATGTAACTTCCGTGGTAGATCGCACCGTGGCGCAGGTGCAGGCGCTCGATGGTGAGCACGGGGAAACGTTCCTGTGCGTTGTAGTAGCCGGTGTGGTCGCCGAACGGGCCTTCCAGCGCGGTATCGTCCGGGTGGATGAAACCTTCGAGCAGGATCTCCGCGCCGGCCGGTGCATCCAGGCTGGTCAGTTCGCTACGCCACACGCGGGTGCGCTGGCCGCGCAGCAGGCCGGCGAATTCGTATTCGGACAAGGTATCGGGCACCGGGGCGACGGCGGCCAGCATGGTCGCGGGGTCGGCACCGATGGCGACCAGTAACGGAAAGCGTTCCTGCGGATGCGCGGCACGCCAATCGGCGTAGTCGAGGGCGCCGCCGCGATGCGGCAGCCAGCGCATGATGACCCGATTCGGACCGATCACCTGCTGGCGGTAGATTGCCACGTTCTGCCGCGGCTTGCCGGTGCCGCGGGTTACCACCAGTCCGAAGGTAACCAGTTTGCCGGCATCGCCGGGCCAGCAGTGCTGGATCGGCAGGCGTGCCAGGTCGATCTCGGTGCCATGCAGGGTTTCGTACTCGAACGCGGCCTCACTCACGTGCTGTGGCGCGACGTGCGCAAGTTGGGCCAGTTCCGGCCACGTGCCCAGAGCCTGGCGCAGACTGGACGGCCAGCGGGGTTCCTTGATCGAGGCGAGCAACTGGCCCAATTCGCGCAGTGAGGCCAGCGGTCGGCCGGCCAGCGCCAGTTCGATCCGGCGGCGGTGCCCGAACAGGTTGCCGAGCAGGGCGTGGCGGCTGTCACCGGCATGCTCCATCAGCAGCGCGGGGCCGCCTTCACGCAGCGATTTCAGGCTGAGCGCGGTGGATTCCAGATACGGATCGACGGGTGCCGCGACACGCTGCAGTTGCCGCTCGAGCTCCAGCCGCTGCAGAAAGCTGCGCAGATCGTGGAAACTCATGCCGCCGGTGCGTCCGGCGCAGGGATGGCCAGGGAGTCGTCATCCATTTCGGCCAGCAGTTGGCGGTGCACCCGGTGCAGCTCGGCCAGCAATTCCGCTCGCGTTTCGGCGGCGAACGGGTTCTCGCGCTGGATTGCGCCGAACAGGTGGCCGGCATCACCACGCACCGCGGCGAGCATGTGCTTCATGCCCTGGAATGATGGTGGCGCCATCGGCATGCCATCGTCCACGCCGATATCGATCAGTCCCTTGGCGATGAAAAAAGCCAGGACGTGGGTTCTGGCCATGGCGCGGTCATGGGTTTCGGCGTCCTGGTCGATCACTTCGCAGCCCAGCTCGACGAACAACGCACGGATACGCTCGGCCGCCCGCGGATGCCGGGCGGATGCACAGATCACCGTGCGCCGCGGACGCTCGCAGCGGGCCAGGCTGAGCGGTCCGAACAGCGGATGCGTGCCGGCGTGAGGAATGGCGTCGGCCAGCAGTTCGTCCATGGCTGCGCACGGATGCATTTTCACGCTGCCAACGTCGAACACCACCTGTCCGGCATGCAGCAGCGGGCGCAAGGCCAGCAGCGTCTCGCGCATGTGCGGCACCGGCATCGCCAGCACGATCCATGACGCGGCATCGACCGCATCGCGCATGGATGCAACGGCCAGCGCCGCGGGAACCGGTACATTCGGATCCCACACGTGTACCCGATATCCCGCGTGCAGCAGCATCCGGGCGAACGCTGTCCCGAAACGGCCGTAGCCGAGCAGTGCAAAGCATGCTGGGGAATGCGTCATCCAGGTCATTGCGGTACCGGTGTGTGGCCGCTGGCAAGGCTGTCGCGCAGCGCCGCATCCCATGGCGCACGGTCTATCCGGTGCGCAGCCAGCCAGTCATGATTGAACAGCGTTTGTGCATAGCGCTCGCCACGGTCGCACAGCAGGCTGACGATGCTGCCGCGTTCGCCGCGTGCCCGCATCGCTGCCGCCAGTTGCAGGCACGCCACCAGGTTGGTCCCGGATGAACCGCCATAGCGGTGACCAAGCAAGTCTTCCAGCAGCCAGGCCCCGGCAACGGATGCGGCATCCGGCACTTCTTTCACCTTGTCGACCACGTCGAAAATGAAGCCCGGTTCGACGCGTGGCCGACCGATACCCTCGATCAGGGTGGGCTGGCTGGCGACGGCCTTTGCGTCGCGTTTGCGCCAGCCGTGCACGTAGCTGCTACCGGTCGGTTCGGCCACGCACAGTTTCGTGTGCAGCCGGCGATAGCGCAGGTAGCGGCCGATGGTGGCCGAGGTACCCCCGGTACCCACGCCACAGACGATCCACGCAGGCTCGGACTCAGCCTCCAGGGTCAACTGGCCGATGATCGACTCGGCGATGTTGTTGTTGCCACGCCAGTCGGTGGCGCGCTCGGCCAGGCCGAACTGGTCGAGATGGCAGGCGCCGCGGGCGGCATGTTCGGCAGCGCGGGCATGCACTTGGGCGGGTTCGTCGACCAGGTCGCAGGTGCCCCCCAGCGCCTGTACGTCACGGATCTTGCCCGGTGCGGTACAGGCCGGCATCACCGCAGTGAACGACAGCCCCAGCAGGCGCGCGAACCACGCTTCGGAGATGGCCGTGCTGCCGGAAGAGGCATCCACCACGGCCTGACCGCCACGCAGCCGGCCGTTGCACAAGGCGTACAGGAACAACGATCGGGCCAGCCGGTGTTTCAGGCTACCGCTGGGGTGCGCAGCCTCGTCCTTGAAGTAGAAATCGATGCCGTGGAAGCCCGGGAAGGTCAGCTTGAGCAGGTGGGTGTCGGCGGAACGTGCGGCCTCCTGGGCCAGTTGCGCCAGTGCGCTGTGCACCCAGCCACGTTCTGTCACATGTTGCATGTCGACCAGTTGCAGCTTGCTGTCCATGGATGGCTCCGGAGTCATGTGTCGTTGCGGGTGACGGCACGCAACGCGCGTATGCGCCGGCCCAGGAAGTCGAAGTAGCGATCGATATAGCTGATGCCGTTCTCGTGATCGATCAGGTATGGATTCATCAGCGTATGGCGAAGGATCATCAGCCGATCTTCGCGTGGATCGAGCGTGCTCGTGTCCAGGCCCAGTGCAGTGAAGATGCGCGTTGTCTGCGCGGGACCCAGCATGTCCGGACGCAAGGTGGTCACCGAACCGAAGAATTCCTTGGTCTGCAGCGGCTGGCGCGGGTCGCAGCGCAGCATGTCATGCAACTCCCGAACGAACGCGTTTGCCACCGCGATCGAGCGGTTGCCGCGCGGATTGAGCGCAAGGCAGACCAGGTTGCTGTCCGGCGCGAACGGCACCAGCGCCTGTACGTAGTCGGCCTGCTCGAGGGCAAAGCGCTGGGCGTGGGCGTCGAATATTTCGGCGGCACGCACGGTGGCACGCGGCAGGATGCCGAAATGGGCGTGGTCCAATGGCAGCACCTTGTGGGTGACATAGACCGCCGCTGCCGCAGCACCGGATTTGGAGCCTTCCGGAATGAACTGGCCCAGGCTGCGGTAGCGTGCGAGATAGTCCCTTGGAATGCCGCCGTGGAACACGTAGTCCGCCCGTTCGGCCAACAGGGTCATCGCGCGATGATCCCGGCAAATGAACGCACCGCTGCCGTATGGCAGGTAACCTAGCTTGTGCGGGTCGACGGTGACCGAGTCGGTGGCGCCCAAGGCGGCAAACGCGGCATGCACGGCCGACGTCGGGAATTGCACATAGTCGGCGGCGACCTCGTCGCGCGAACGCAGCGAGCCATCCTCGTTGCGGAACAGGGTGGCCAGGTAACCGCCCCAGGCAGCGTCGACGTGCACGGCGAAATCCAGCCCGCGTTCACGCGATGCCTCACGGGCTGCGAGCACCTGATCGATCGGGTCGATGGTGCCGTACTCGGTGCCGCCAAGCACCGCCACGCACATCAGCACCGCTTGCCGCTCGCGGGCGCAACGTTCCAGCGTGTCGTGCAACGCGGCGGGGTCAAGCCGCATGTTCTCGGTGGACAGCAACGCCAGTTGGTCACGCCCGAGGCCGAGCAGCTTCAGGCCCTTGCTCCATGAGTAGTGCGCAGTCACCGGTGCCAGTACCAATGGCACCTTCAGGTCGGGATGCGCGGCGAAGAAGCCGGCCAGTCCGCGCTGCTCGATGCGCTCGCCTTCGACACGCTGCGACCAGCGCGAGCGCTCGACCGGTATCAGCGTTGCGAGCCAGGATTGCCACGCCGTCAGCAGCGCGATGCCGTCGGCCTGCGCCAGGTTGAATGCACTCCAGTCGTCCCCCGGCAAGTTCAGCCCGGGTACTTGCGCCGCGCGCAGCGCCACCGGGAATGCCTTCAACGCCAGCGCCAGGCGCAGCGCCTGATAGTTGGCCAGGGTGCCACCGGAAGTGAGGTGACCGAAGGCGCAGGCATCTTGCGCCGGATCATGCGGGTAGCCCAGCATGCGGGCCAACTGCAGGCCGGCCTGGACTTCCATGTCGACGGTGACTGGTGCGGCATCCTCGCTGACGTTGTTGGGGTTGTAGGGCAGGGTCAGCATCTGCGCGGCCAGCCCGGGCAGCAGCAGGTCCGAGGCCATGTGTCCGATATAGCGCGGGCTGTGGAACGGTACCGATTTCTTCAGCGCGGCGGACAGCTGATGCAGTTCGCGACGCATGCGCGATTCGAAGGCAAGATAGTCCGGATGGTGTGCCGCACCGGTGGCGATCGCCGGTGGATCTTCCGGGTGGAAATTGCGTCGCCAGTACACATGGTCGCGAAGGAACTCGACCAGCATCTTCTCCAGCAGGGTATCGTTCTCGCCATAGGGGCCGAGAAAGCACGCATCCAGCGTGTGGTTGCGCAATTCCATGTCGCTAAAAGGCTGGGCGGCGCTCATGTCAGGCATCCGCAGGACGCGTCGTCCCGACAGCGCGCACCGACGACTTTGGAGTAGCGAAAGGCAGTCATCTGACGGCTCACACCACCGGCTCGACACGATGCGGCAAACACTTCACCGCTTTCAGCCGGGATATCCGATTCATGCACATCATGGGTTCCCAAGTTCGCAGGAGGACGTATCTTGGACAGCTTTTCAAGCGAACCGCTTGATTCAAGTCAGGTACGGCACGAAAAGACCCGCGTTGCCTCGAGCGGAGCAAGATCGTGGCCTTTGGGAAGAAACGGCGTGGCCACGATGGTCGAAGGCCGGGCGTGTGACGTGTGAGGGCCCGGGTAAGGTTGCCCGTACGGGATGGATTTGCCCGGCCGGAGCTGTCGGCGCACCTATTCGCCCATTCGCAATCGCACATGCAGACGGATTCGCTCATGCCGCACCGGTATAAGCGGTGAGAGACAAGTCATTTGCCATGAAGGCAGTACCGCTCTAGCTTGCCGGTCCCTTCCACCGGGTCGATGCCACGCCCCGCGCACGACGCACCAATCGAGCCGGGCCTGACGTATACGGCACGAGGGCCCGGTATTCGAGCAGACCTGACGCTGGATTCCCAAGGAAACGCCTGTGATCCACGAAAGCATCCTCGACACCATCGGCAATACACCGATCGTGAAATTGCACCGCCTGGCGCCGAAGCACGTGAGCGTCTACGTCAAGGTGGAGGCGTTCAATCCGGCCGGCTCGGTCAAGGATCGGCTGGCGCTGGCGATCATCCTGGATGCCGAACAGCGTGGTGCGCTGAAGCCAGGCCAGACCGTGGTCGAAGCCACCTCGGGCAATACCGGCGTGGCGCTGGCGGCAGTGTGCGCCGCGCGTGGCTATCCTTTCGTTGCGGTGATGGCCGACTCCTTCTCCGTCGAGCGGCGCAAGTTGATCCGTGCCTATGGGGGCAAGGTCGTGCTGACGCCGGCCGCCGGTCGTGGTACCGCCATGGTCGTGAAGGCGGCGGAACTGGCGAAGAAGCACGGCTGGTTCCTTGCAGACCAGTTCGAGAACACGGCCAATCCGGCCTACCACCGCAATACCACTGCACCGGAAATCCTGTGCGACTTTGCCGACCGCCGGCTGGACTACTTCGTGAGCGGCTGGGGCACCGGCGGCACGCTGACCGGAGTGGGCGAGGTGTTGAAGGTGGCGCGCCAGGACGTACGGGTGGTTGCCGCTGAGCCGGCCGAGGCCTCGCTGCTCGCCGGCCAGGAGTGGCATTCGCACAAGATCCAGGGCTGGGCGCCGGACTTCGTGCCGGGCGTACTCAACCGCAAGGTCGTCGACCGGATCGTTACGGTCGACGACGTGTTGGCCCGCGACACCTCGCGTGCGCTGGCGCAGAAAGAGGGCATCTTTGTTGGTCTCTCGGCGGGTGCCACGCTGGCGGCTACGCTGGTCGTGGCCCAAGGCGCGCCCGCAGACACGGTATTGCTGGCGGTGCTTCCCGATACCGGCGAGCGCTATCTGTCGACCTTCCTGTTCGAGGGCGTCGACGAAGGCTCCGACGACCTCGAATGACATCGTCATCCGGTTGCGTGGCCTGGCCGGAACAGTGGTGACGTATCCGTCCGTTCGGCGGCGAGGCCCGCGAGCACGACCTTCCTGAACGGCTTCAGTCGTGCGCCGGCACCCAAGGCCAGCTTGCGCAGGATCCGGGCCGGCGGGCGATCGTCGGTATACAGGCCGGCGAGCATTTGTGTGGCCAGGTACAAGGGGCGGGTAGCCAGCCGGTGCTTGCGTTCGTAGCGTCGCAGGCATGCGGGGCTTGAAATGGGCTGGCCGGCCGCCACCGCTTCGAGCAATTCGCGCGCGAGCGTCGATTGCCCGAGCAAGCCGAAATTGAGCCCGTGTGCGGTGACGGGATGCATCCCCACCGCGGCATCGCCGATCAACGCGAAGCGCTCGGCGACAAAGCGCCGGGCGTACACACCGACCAGCGGATAGGCACAACGTGGACCGGCCACCTGCATCCCTCCCAAACGGTGCTGGAAACGCCTGGCGATGTCCGCCTCCAGCGCCGCGTCGCCGAGCGCCAGCAACGCTTGCATCGCCTGCGGCCGCAAGGTCAGTACGACCGACGACGTGTGCGGATCGTGCAACGGCAGCAACGCCAGGGTCTGACCATGGCCGAACCATTCCCACGCGACCTGTCCGTGCGACACCCCATGCCGCATGCGCAGCACCAGCATGGTCTTGCCGAAATCATGCATGTCGGCGGCGATGCCCATCGCGCGCCGGGTGTCGGAAAAGCGGCTGTCGGCCGCCACTACCAAGCGCGCGTGCAGGATTTCGCTCGTATCGAGCTCAACTTCGACGCCATCGCCGACGGTACGCAACGTTTTCACCCGGGTACCGGTTATCCGCTCCACCTCCGGAAGTTCCATCACTTCGGCATACGCAGCCCGGCGTATGGCATGGTTGGGCAACAGCCAGCCCAACTGCGACGTTCCAGCCTCGTCATGGCTAAATATCAGGCGGCCACGGTGGTCGCCATCAAGCACCATTGCATCGCGCAGGGTGCCAATCTCATCCTCGTGCAGCCGTGCCCACAAGCCCAATTCCTGCATCAGGCGTTGCGAGTGGCGGGTAATGGCAATTTCGCGGCCGTCATCGGCCGGCTCCGCCAGTGCCGGCTCGGGTTGCCGCTCGACCAGCGCCATGCGCAAGCCGCTGCCGGCCAGTGAACGGGCAAAGCACAGCCCGACCGGACCGGCGCCGATGATCACGATATCGAATGACATGTTCAGTGTACTCGTGGAGGCGAATTGCTCGAGGACATGCGGGCCGCCACGCGCAGTCCGCGGGGATGTCGGTCAGGAAGTTCGGCTGACAGCGGAAAAGGCCTATCCGCCGCAACCGCCACAGCAGATCGATGGCAGCTGCACGACTTGTTCGGGCGTCACCGTCCAGCCTGTTTGTCGCAGCACCCCGACCAGATCGACTGCCTCCGCCGAGGAAGATATCCGCATCACCAGGCCATTCATGTCGAGATCGACCACGGCAGCCGGGTCCATGTCGAACAATGCATCCCGGATGGCATCGAGGGGAGGGGATGTATCGGTAAGCGTGATATGGAATTCCATCGGATCATCTCGTTTCATGGGCACCGGTCGGTGTCGATGGAACCCATGTTCCATGAACACGACGGCTGCCATCCTGATCCTGGTCAGGTTGGCCGACGGATACGGGCGTCGTTCGAGGAGGGCGCCTCGTTTTGGGCCGTGTGCGACCGATGGGCGCCGGGAATTGCGCGAAGCGGGATTACCAGCCGATTCACCGCGTCACAGGATGCCACCGGGTTCTGAACGGGGCAGGGCCGGTTGGCGTCAGCCACGCACTGCGCCGGGCCTGCAGTCAGGATGCAGGCTCGACACCGCTGAAGGGCGTGCATTGATACGTTCGAACCAGGGTGTGATGCGAGGCAAGGCGCGGTCGAACGGCTGGCCGACGGAATCGGCGAAATCCAGCCAGACGTACAGTCCAATGTCTGCGATGGTGAACCGGTCGCCGACGACGAATTCATGGCCTTCGAGCATGCCGTCCAGCCAGCCGAGCCGGTCCTGCGCCACGCGCTTGAGTCCGGGGGCCGCTTCCGGTGCCACGGGAATGCGGGAGGCGAAGCGGGCCAATCCTTCGGCGTAATGGTAGGCGTTGTGGATGTTTTCAGTGACGTTGAGCTCGATCCGTCGTTGCCACTGCCGTGTCTCGGCACGCTCGTAGGGTGTGCTGCCGATCAGCGGGGGATCGGGGTGTTCTTCTTCCAGGTATTCCATGATCGCGATGGATTCCCCGAGGCAACGACCGTTGTCCAGGAGCAGTGCCGGTGTCTGTCCGGCCGGGTTGCATGACAGGTAGGAATGCTGCCGGTTCTCGCCCGTGAATACGTCGACGTTCCGTGTCGGGATCGTTACGCCTTTTTCGAGCAGATACATCCGCAACATCCGCGGGGCAGGGCTGAGAGCGTCGAGCAGCAGCATCGTCTGGTCCCTCGTCGTGAGGTTGATGGGGATGGCGCGAATGAGTCATCGACCCCGCATTATCCGCGTGCCCCACACCAGCATGGCTGACCCAGGTCAGCCCATGGCCATGCATGGGTGGATCGCCTGAAACAGGCCTTGAGCTCACCATGCCCATTCACAGTGATCCACGGCCGCCAGCATGTGCCGGGGCAGGATGTCGCAGTTGCCGGAAAGAAGTGATGGCTTGCGCCAGATCAAGGGGGACGCCCACTGGCGCCGCAAGAATGACGCCATGCGTATCCTGCTGGCCGAAGACGATCATTCACTGGGGCAGGCGCTGGCCGACGGCCTGCGCCTGCTGGGCTATGCCGTGGACTGGATCACCGATGGTTCCCGGGCGGCTGCCGCCCTGAACGATAGCGACTACACCATCGCGATACTTGACCGGGACCCGCCACGCAGCAGCGGCCTCGCGGTCGTCGCCGGCCTGCGCCGACGCCAGGCCGCTCCCCCGGTATTGCTGCTGACCGCAGGTGACGGGCAGCCCGGTCACGAGGCAGGGCTGGATACCGGTGTTGCCGGCTGCCTGATCAAGCCCATCCACCTGGATGAGCTGGCGGCGTGCCTGCGTGCCTTGCTGCAACGTGCGGACGGTCAACCCGATCCGGCCATTCGCCTTGGTGACCTCGAGGTCGTGCCCGCCACCCGCAGTGCGACGCTCCGCCGTGAAGCGCTGGTGCTGACCGGACTCGAATACGCGTTGCTGGAAACCCTGGTACGCCATCCCGGTCGGGCCCATTCACGCGAGCAACTGGAAGAAGCGTTGTACAGCCGGAACCGGGAAGTGGCCGGCGCCACCGTGGAGGTGCATATCCACCGCTTGCGCCGCAAGCTGGGACCGGGCTGGATTCGTACCTTGCGTGGCATCGGTTATGCCATTCGTCCACCCGGCCGGAAGGATGTGTGATGCGTCCTTCGTTGAACCGGCGCCTAGTCACGCGGCTAGTCGTCGGCACGGTACTGGCATGGTGCATGGCTGTCGGCTGGATTGGCTGGCGTGGCCTGCATGAGGCCGACGGGATCTTCGATCGGGATTTGGCGCGCACCACCGCCAGCATCTTTGCCGTGATGCCGGACGCGCCGGCCTGGAACAGCGCTGCAGGCCTGTCGCAAAAGCAGGCCGCCGGCTTGGATGCCAGTGCACAGCATCCGGCCATCGTGCTGCGCGATGCCCGTGGGCAACTGCTGATCCATGATGGTCCACTGCCGGCACTGGCTTTTGAACCGGGTGATGCGCACTACCATTCCGTGACGTATGGCCAGCGGCGCTGGCGGGTCTTCCAGGGTTGGAACGGCGAGCGCCGGTACTGGATCCAGGTCGCGGTCCCGCTGGACCGGCGCAATGAACTGGTGCGTGAGTTGCTGGCACCGATCCTGCTGGCCCTGCTGGTGCTGGTGCCACCGGCCGTGTTTGCCGGTTTGCGCGGTGGCCTGAAACCGTTGCACCGGCTGACGGGTATCCTGTCTGCCAGTACCGTGCCTCTGGTTCCCGTGCTCACCGACGAACGGGTACCGGTCGAGTTGACCCCGTTCACCCGGGCCGTCGACCGCCTGGTCGAACGGCTCAGGGCGAGCCTGGAACACGAACGCCGCTTTACCACCGATGCTGCACATGCACTGCGTCACCCGCTGGCCATCCTGCGCCTGGAACTGGATCTGGCTGGTCTGGGCGACGACACCCCGGCCCGGATGCGTCACCTCTCGCGCGCGCATGACGCGCTCGACCGCATGCAGCGTCTGGTAACCCAATTGCTGACGCTGGCGCGGGTGGAGAAACTGACCGGGCTTGACGAGACAGGGCGATTCCGATTGGTGGGCGTGGCGAAAGCTGCCCTGCGCGACATCAGCGAACGTGCTGCCGTGCACTCCATCGAGCTGTCGCTGGACCACGACGGCAACGACTTCGTACTCGGCGACGAGGGTCTGCTCGGCATCCTGGTGCAGAACCTGCTCGACAATGCCTTGCGGCTTACCCCGGACCACGGCCAGGTGAACGTGCGCGTAGGTGGTACGACCGAGAAGGTCATGCTCGAGGTGAACGACAGCGGCTCCGGCTTCCCGATCGCCGGTCCGGCCTGTCCCGGCGATCGTTTTCACCAGCCGAACGGCAGCGTGGATGAAGGTAGCGGGCTCGGCCTTTCCATCGTACAGGCGATTGCCACCTTGCATCGTGGCCAGCTGACGTTTGACCGCTCTTCACTGGGGGGCGTCCGGGTGCGACTGACCTTGCCGCAAGCCATCCAGCCTCCAGGTGACGCGGGATAGCTGGCCGATAAGGGCATGCGTATGTGCATTCCTCGGTCCTCGAGCGTCGTGCCGGCCACTCTTGCGTTTGCGCGTCGTCCAACGGCCGCGCGGCCATGTCCGGGCATAGCTGACGGTAGGCGACCAGGCCAACGGCGTGGAAATCGTGCCGCGAGTTCGCCCATATCCTGCTGGTAGACACTTAGTGGTGTATCAACACGGGTATATGCGCGTGCTTCAATACATGTCTGGTGGCGCCGCCGAGGACGCGCTCGCGCAGGCAGGAGTGACTGTAGGCCCCCATCACCAAAAGCCCTGCGTGCGTGTGCCGTATCTCTTCCAGGAGGACGGGACCTGCCTCCTGCGGTGAAATGTCGAGGTGCCGGGACTTTGCGTCGACGCCGTGCCGTCGCAGGTAATCGAGGAGGTTCGGCCGTGGTGTCACGGGAGCCGTGTCGTCATCGGATGCATACGTGGATTGCCCGTCGATGATCCTGACCTCGGCAGCTTCCTGCAGGAATGGCAGGGCGCAATGGACGGCCCGGGCGGCTTCGATACTGCCGTTCCAGCCAATAGCCACGCGGTCAGGCACCAGGCCGCCATTCCAGCCCGGTGGCAGTAGCAGGCAGGGCATGCGGCTGGTCAGCATGGCCTCGCCAAGGATATCGAGCAACTGGTCCCCAGCGACGATGTCGTGCTCTACCACGACCAGGTCATGCCATGCCCCCAGTGTCCGCAGCGTCAGCGGGATATTCCTGCGGGTCACCGTCCAGCGGGCATCACGCACGCCAAGGTCATGGGCATGGGAGGCAAAGGCGGCATGCTCCGCATGGTCCATGTCATGAAGCTGTGGCAAGCCCGGCGCTTCCCGGTCCGGCTCGGCGGCGTGTCGCAATGACGGATCGATGTAGCAGCCGGTCAGATTGGCGGCCCAGCGTGCCGCGAGCGCGATCGCGGCGTCAACGGAAGGGCCCCATGGGTCAGTCGACGTGACTAGGGCGAGGACATCATTCGGCCGGGTCGAGTGCATCCGCACGTCGGTACGAGTACCGGTCGACACTGTTCGGACAGGATCAGCGGGCATGAAGGGAATCCTGGTTGCGGAACCGGATGTTCACAAGTCCAGGACATGGCTGACCTGGGTGGGATCCCGCATGTCATGGTGGCTGCGAAAACCGAGATAGTTCGCCAGCTTGCTCATTGGCTCGTTGTCGATCGCATCGATCGAGATCATCTGGCGGAAGCCATTCTGGCGTGCCTGGCCGATCAGGTGTCGCATCAGCAGGACGCCCAGACCGCGCTGGCGCCAGTCATCGGCAACCGTCACTGCACACTCGCATTGCCTGTCTTCACCGGTCGCGCCATACCGGCTGATACCGACTTCGCGCAGCTCGCCATCATCGTGGGCCAGCGCGACCAGGGCCACCTGATTGAGGTTGTCCACGTCCATCAGCTGATCGAGCAGCTCCGGGCTCGCGTGCTTGAAGGTGTCCATGAAACGGAACCGGCGCGATGGTGGGGACAGGCGCTCGATGAAGATCCTCTCGCGCTGGCGATCTTCCTGGCGAAGCGGGCGGACCAATACCCTTGACCCGTCGTTGAGCGATTCAATCCAGTGGGTGCCAGTCAATGCGCCGAACGGAGCGTCAGCAGGAACGCCATGGTCGTTTTGCGATGATCGGTTGACGGACGACATGTCATGTCTCCGGTGGTTGTATGGCTGTGTACCTGTCCCGTGTCGGGGGTCTAAGCCGGAATCCTCAAAATTTCCGAAAAATATCGTAACATACTGTTTATAATAATAATTGCATACATCCTGGACACGGAGCGGTTACGTTGAAGCAGGTGACACTGTCCTTGATGCAAGCTGGGGAACCACCGGAATTTCCGTCAGCCCAGTTCCACCCCGGCCACGAGCGCATCCAAGTCGATCACCTTGCCGTTGCTCTGGAAGGTGTAATGGCCGTTGAGCAGGATGTGCCGCCAAGCTGCCGGCGACATCTGGGTGATCAATGCCAGCGCCTTGATGTTGCCGCTCTCCTCGTACTTCGTCAGCAACCGCGAGAGGATGGCCGAGTTGTAGTAGATGATCGCGTTGGCGATCAGCCGAGCGCACTGGTTGCTGATTTCGATTTCGATATCAGTGTGCCCGGTCAATTCCTTCTTGCCCCCAACCTGGGCGATGGTCGAGCGCAGCTGGTGGTACGACTCGATGCGATTCTGCGAGCGATGGACGCTTCGTTCGAGTTTCGGGTCACGTAGGTAGCGCAGCGTATAGATGCTGCGAATGAGCTTGTCGAACTCGAAGATCGCGCGCCGCGTCGGGTTCGACTCGGTGTAGGTGCACAGCTTGCGGATCAACGTGCCTTGCGTCATCTCCTTCAGGGCCAGCGTGGCGACGATCCGGTCGATGTTCGCCTTCTCGCTGACGATGAGTTGTCGATCAATTTGTCCGACTGGTCGGATCAGGCACTTTTCGTACAGCGCAGGATCGTCGGCGCAATACAGATTGTTCAACTGGTCATCGAGGTCGGTGAAGCGCGGCTCGAAGCGCAACCCAAACCAGCGCAGGATGGCGAAGTTGGCCTTGTTGACGCTGTGCATGTCGCCAGTAATCGCCGTCGGCATGATGTCCGACGTGTTGCGATACCAGATGTCGAACACGTGGTGCGCTTCATAGTCGTGCGCACCAATGAGATAGCCATTGAGCGGGGCGTGGTTGCACAACAGCGTATAGGCGACGACGCCTTTGCCGCGCCCGAAGTATTTGCGCGAGTACCGGGCTTTCACGGTGGGCCGCTCGACGCCGAACTTCTGGCCATCGACGGCGCCGTACAGCGTATCGAGGTCAAACGAGTAATGCGGGAAGATCGGCAACGCGGCGATGGCGTTGCTAATGAGGTCATTGGCTGCGTGCAGCGTCGCCTGTCGTAGGTACTGCTGGTAGGTGCTTTCCAGGACGTGGTACGGGATGTCGCTGGTGCGCGCCATGACCTGATTGCCATGGTTCATGGCCTGGGCGATGATGACGGCCATCAGGCTGTCAGCATCCGCAGTCTTCTTCGCGTAGCGGGGTTGCAGCGGCGTGAGCGCCGACAGGAACTGGCACTGGCCCTCGACGAAACGGAACACGTCGGCGACATCGCAGTACGGCAGCTGCTCGTAGAACGACTGTTCGCTCACTTTCGGGGTTTCACTCTTGGGCTTGCGCCAGATCAGCGTCTGCGTGCTCTTGTCGTATTCCAGATGCTTCAGCTTGCCCTGTTTCAGCTCGCGATTGAACGCCAGCCATTGCGTACGCAACTCGGTCGCCTGGGCCGCGAGCTGATCATCGATCGGCTGCCGCAGGAAAGGGATATCCATCTGCGCGAGTGCATCTGGCTTCTCGCTCAATGAAACCAGTTCGTCGGAGAAATGGCGGTGTTGCAGGCTGTCATCGATGTAGATCTCACCCGACTGGAAACGTTTTCTGATCTGGCGGTACAACCAGAATTCGTAGCGGTCGGCGTGCAAGCCGTTCGGTTGGCCATCGTCATCGAAGGTGAGCAGGTATGGGCGAAGCCGTTCCGGAAGCGTGGCTGCCGGACATTCGGCAACCGGCCGTTGCGACAGACGTTGCTGCTTGGCGAACACGTCCCTGGCCCAAGTCAGCGCCGCAAGCCATGGGTTGCTCGGGTCAGTGCTGGCAAAGTCGAGTGCGATGTACAGCGGTCGCAAGTGACGACGCATGCGTTCAGCCAGACTGTCCACCACCTTCCAATGCAGCGTCAGCCTGTTCGCAGGTTTGACGCTCATGCGTTGACCGATGAGCTGAAGCGAATCCTTCGGCAGGATCTTGTAGGCCTGTTTCCGCACGTTACCGAACGGCGTCGTGTCGACCAAGGTATCGTCGACGTAGAGCAACAGTAGTCGTCCGACGCGCGGTGTCTCCTGTTGCCGCTGAAGCTGCTCGGCGACGAACGATTGCTTGGCACCGGCGCGGCTCTCGTCTTCCAGGCGTTTCATGTGGTAGGCCATGGCGTCGACAAGATTGTCAGTGAGCTGCCTGTAGCGCAGCCATGCGTAGCACAGCAGGTAGAGATGGGTCTGATCCGGCTTGAGGCTGCGCAAGTCGTGGACAGTGTAGAAGTTTGCCAAACTGGCGTAATAGAGAAAGTTCTGCTGCGAGATGCCCAGCGTGGGCAGCAGTGCCTTGGCGACCCTGTGCAACGGCTCCAGCGTGGCGCGCTTTTCGCGCTCGCGGATCATCTGACGCCAGCCGAAATCCTTGGCGTCCTGCTTGAGCGCCGCCAGTTGAGACAAGGTGTCGTCGCGCACCAAGAGCTGGGCCAGTGCAGCCTTGGCCGATTCGTCCAGAACTTCCGCCAATAGCCGGCCCAAACGCAGGCGTTCAGTGGACAGGGCTTCGCTGACCAGCTCTTGCAAGGTGCCGTAGCCGGGCCGGATGATCTTGTGTTCGTTGAGCCAGATGATCAGCTCGGCGGCGACGAAGCTGGGTGTCACGTCACGCTGGACGATTTGTGCGGCCTGCTGCGCAAGCGGCGGCAAGAAGTTCCCTGCCCATGGCTGGTAGCCAAACAGCTTGGCGATCTGCGCGCGCTGAGCGTAGTGCTCATGCTTGGTGATAGATTCGCTCTTGAATCGCTTGCTATGAAAGTAGCGGCTGAGCACGAAGGCGCAATCATCTTCGACCTCGCCCCAGTCGAAACGGAAGAAGGCGTGCTTGGCCTTGAAGTAGCCGATCTGTAAGGCGCAATAAGCCTTCGCATGCATGCCGGTCCGGCTGCTGGCGAGCGCGAGTTCGGGTTCGGTCAAGGCCAGGTATTCCAGCCGCTGCGCATCGTCGAATTCCGGCAGGCCGTACAGGGCCTCCTGCTCGGCGTCCGACAAGATGACCAGCCGCTTATTTTGCTCAGACGTTCGGCGATTCACTCGTGGTGGATCCCATCATCGACGACGAGCATGCTATCGGAAATACCCGCAATCACACGATTACGGTGATGTCGTTGAGACCGCTGAACTGATCCGAGATCAGGTTGTACCAGGTCACGCCGCGCTCCCGACCGAAGTACTTCGGGTTGGCAGCGGCATGGACGATAGCTGTCGCGCTGTTCCTCGGTGACATAGCTGACAGGCATCGGGGGTTTCCTTCCTCAGAAAGTCGATTCGAGTAGGCCATCACTGAACCAAATCAGTGTCGAATCTCAGCAAGATTGGACCGGCATGGCGCGCACGCGGCGTGCTCGGATTTCGGTTTGAAACGTGCGGCGGCGAGCGGGCGTTTGGTTACCGCTACTTCGGCGATGTCAGCATTGACGTCGAAGTGGCGGCGGTACTGAGCCGAGCATCCATGATGCGTAGTGCTGTTTTCCCGCGCAGATTCTTGAGCGGGAAATAGGCTAGGTGCGACATGGGATCGACAGCCACTACATGCGCATTCGGACCGAGCATGCCTTCGCCGATCTTGGTCACCATACCGTCCTGTGTTTTGAAAACGGAAACCATGCCTGCTTCGCCCGCGACGTACACCCAGCCAAGCTGGGGGTCGATGGCCAGCACGTCGGGATCGTCGCCCACCGCGAACGTGGCGACCACGCGGTGGCTGGCGAGGTTCAACACCAGCAGCCTGGCGTTGTCCTCGCAAGCGATGAAAGCCAGCCGCTGCGCAGGCATGATCAGCAGACCGTGGTTGCCCTCGGCGCCGGGCAGATCGATACGGGCGATCACCTGATCGGCCGCCGGATCGATCTCGACCAGCTGCCGGCGCGTCTGCACGTTGGCGAAGATGTGCCCGGACACGGGGTCGTACTGGCTGTTGCCGACTTGGCCACCGAGCGGAATGGTCGCTACACGCGTGTTCGTGCGCACGTCGATCACGGTGTCGGTACCGCCCGCTTCGTCCGAAACATAAAGTTTGTGCACCTCGGGCGCATACGCCATGCCGTCCGGATAGACCCCGGCCGGCGCGCGCGCTACCACCTTCAGCGTGTTCTCGTCGATGGCGACCAGTTGGTCGGTGCCGGTGGCGGTGGCGTAGACGCGGTCGAGCGCCGGAACCACCAGCACGCCATGCACGTGGCTGATGCCGGCGATCCGCGCCACCACCTTCCGTGCCTGCGTGTCGAACACGATCACCGCGCTGTCGCCCAGGTGCGCGATGAACAGCAAGTGCCGCCCCGGGTCGAGGCTTGCGTAGTCCATCCGCGTGGTACCGCCGCCGAGCGGCACGTCGGTGATCCGGGTCAGCGGCAGCGGCTGGGTGGTATCGGGCGCCGCGGCGCAGGCCGAGGTCACGCCCAGCAGCACCATCATGCAGACAAGGCGACGCAGCAAGATCAACGTGTTCATAGACACTCCATAGGTCGAATTTGAAACCGTCTTCGTGGGAAAGTACGGCGCCCGGAATGTCATACGGGATTGCGCCGGTCGTTCGCGCAATGACCAGTACTTGATCCGCAGCCACAAACAGGAATTCCGGTGTGCTGTCGATGAACCGGGTAACCAGCCAAGGGCAAGCGATGCGATCAATCTTCGGGCGTTCCCGCATGATCCATTGCATGACCACTTCCTCTCAAGAATGAGATTTCAGTTCTTGTAGCGAATATAACATCAGCATATTGTAAGCTACATGAACTTATCTACATCAGGGCTGATGCTGGTAAGCAGCTTGCTTGGCCAGACTCAAGCCGCCCGCATGTGGCTGTGGCGCGCTCAAGGCAGCGGGGCTGGCGCGCTGCGGGATGGCATATACGTTTTGCCCAGACCGGTCCTGCCTGCTCCGTGTTTGATGAGCAGACGGCTGAGGTCATCGCGGCCGAAGGCACCGCAAAGGTCATGATGACGATCGGGCGTGAGGGCCGCATGCGCGGCATGAAGATCGGTGACGCGATGGGGCTGGCCACGTGGGCCGCGTTTGGGGCAAGGGCAGCGCTGTGAATCTTGCGCAGGGCTTCCGCTCCGCGTTGGATGCCCAGCCGCCGTCAAGCAACCCTGAGCGAACTGCTTTTGCCATGGCATGTCTGGGATGGCGTCCCGACGGAAGCTCGCGGCAGTGATGTCGAGAACCTCTTCGTACAAGCGCAGGCGCTGCACCAGACTCTCGCCGGAGCGTACATACTTGACACCAGGGACGACCAATGTTGCCGCGCCGCGGCGCCTCAGACTCGCGCAAGCCCCCGGGGTATGGGCAAAAATCAGCAGGCTGAGTTTTGGCGGTTGCACCAGGCAGATCACCGCCATGCCATGTTTGATCCTGAGACTTGCCGCAGGCCTTATATTGACTGGTGTGCATGCTGCGCATGCGACTACGAGCATGCAGCTCGCGGACAACGCGCGTGCACCGATCCCGCTGCAGGTGTCCACGCCGCCGCATCCTTGGCGCGCGCGTCTGCTGTGGGTGTTCGACATGATGGACACCGCCAGCGGCGGTCGCGCGCACGGCTGGAAGGCACCCGCACTGATTGAGCTGCGCCTGACTCAGCATCAACGCTTGCAGGCTGGGATTGACAGCCGCTGGCATGTCGATCTGATCCGCATCCTTGGCAGCAATCCTTCGAGCGATGCTGGCGATGTGCAGGTACTGGACAACCTTTCCGCGCATCACACGTGGCGCGTGTATCGCGCCTTCTGGCAGTTGGGCAATGCGCGCCGGCACTGGGCGCTGCGCCTGGGCTGGCAGGGTTACGATGAGAGCTTTGGCCTGGTGCCGGACGGCGGAGATCTGCTGAACTCCTCGTTCGGGCAGATGCCCACCGGCTCGCAGGCGGGCATGCCGATCTGGCCGCAGACCGCACTTGGCATCAGCGCGCGATGGCATCCGGGTGCGCTCTACGTGCTGACGGGCCTGTGGAGCGGTGTGCCCCGTGACCCGGGGCTGCCGCAGGGCTGGAATCTGCCGCGACGCGGCGATGGCAGTCTTCGCGCGCTGGAGTTGGGCCTGCAGCGCCACGACCGCTACAAGCTCGCAGTGGGCGGCTGGACGCTGCAGCGCGCATATACAGCCACGCAGGCGCATCACGGCATTTACGCGCTGGCCGATGCGCGTCTGCTGGCATTGGGCACGCGTGGACACCTGGTTGGATTTCTGCAATGGGGCCAGACGCAGCCATGGCACAGCGCCGTGGGCCGCTATGTCGGCGCTGGGTTGCGCTGGATCTCGCCCATGCACGGACGGGTGAGCGTCGGCATCGCGCGTGCGGCGCTGAGCCCGGCGTTCCGCGCGCGCCACCGCGGCAGCGCGCGCGCCGAAACCGCCTATGAGCTGACTTGGCGCTATCGCCTCAATCCCCACCTCGCGCTGCAGCCAGATCTGCAATATATCGTGCATCCGGCGCTGGCGCCGCAGGCAACGCACGCGCTGGAGATCGGCCTGCGGATCGATGGCAGCTTTTGAGAGACCTCTGGTAGTCGACGGCTGAGCTACCTCCGATCCACTGCCTCCCCGGAGCCGGTGGAATTCCCTCGCTCCTCCAGGTCGAGATCCGACCGCATGCGTTGCGGCCGCATCAGCGCTCAGTGACTACGGCGTCGGCGCCATGATGCGCAGGACGCTACGACCGTCCACATTCTGCAACGTGAAATAGACGCGGTGCGATGAGCGGATCGACGGCGACGAAGTGCGGTAGGCGAGATCACTGCGGCCGAGCAGACGCAGCTGCCAATCCTCGAGACGGAACACCGCGACCACACCACTTTCGCTGGCGACATAGAGCCTTTGCAAGCCGGGGTCGAAGGCGAGCACCTCGACCGCAGCACTGATAGGCGCGCTGGCGCCAGAGCAGGCCGCGGCACTGCGTGCGGCGCATGCTGCGCTGCTGCTGCGTGCACCGACCTGCACTTTGGATGATCGCCCACGTTTGGTCACCAGCGAGCCGGCGTTGCAGCAACATGCAGTCGAGCTGCTGCGCGTGGCCGCAAGCTGCGGTTTTGTTTTCGCGCACAAAGGCATGAGATGTGAGACGTGACCCTCGATTTTTCTCGTTTTCTGAGACTGTCCCGCACTCATCGTGCTGGACGCTTCAGTCACTGTGGCAAGCGAACGCGGCGAAACGTCGCCAACAGCGCCAGGTCGTAGCCGATTTTCAGCGCCCCGCAAGCCAACAACGGCAGGGCCAGCCAGCCCGCGCCGAGTATGGCACCTGCCAGGGTCGGGCCGAGTGCAGCGGCCAAGCTGCGCGGCACGGCGGTGAAGCTGGCGGCCGCCGTGCGCTCCGGCGGCGTCACCAGCGCCATGACATAGGCGCTGCGCGTGGGCACGTCCATTTGCGATAGCGCGGCACGCGCCAGCAGAAGTCCCAGCGCCAGCGATGCGCTTGGGGCGAGCGCCGCCAGCATCAGGAAAACGCTAGACGGAATATGCGTGAACACCATGGTGTTGAGCAGGCCGATGCGCCGCGCCACATGCGGTGCGGCCAGCAGCGAGGCCGCTGCCAGCAGCCCGGCGCCGGAAAAGAACAGGCCCACCGCGCCCGGTGACAAGTCAAAGCGCTGGAACAGCCAGAGTGCCAGCAGGGCGTTCACGACCAGACCACCGGCGAAGGCGTCGATGGAAAACAGCGCGGCAAGCTTGACCACCTGGCGGCGCGAAGGGCCGAGCGGCGCGGGTGGCGGCTGCGCGGTTTGATGCGCATGGGGTAAGCGCAGGTCGAGCAGCCACACACCAAAACCGGCCACCGCATACAGCACGAACATGCCGCGCAGCGCCAGCAGCATATCGATGCCGGCATGCGCCGCAAGCCAGTCGGGCAGGCCCGCAGCCAGTGCACCGATGGCGGCGGCCAAGGCACCGGCCACGCTGTAGCGGGCGAACAGCGCAGTGCGCGCTTCGCCCTGCGCGGCATGTGCCAGGCGCGCATGCTCCAGCGGCAGGAACACGCTGACGTCGCCCGAGCTGGGGTTGAGGGTACCGACGAAGGCCACCAGCAACAGCGGCCAGAATGCCGACAACCCAGCGAAAGCCAGCCCGGTAGCCGCCATCAGCAGCGCTGCGGTGAGCAGCAAGCGGCGGGAATCGACGCGGTGACCCCAGGCGCCGACCGCCAGCGTGGCCAACGCCGAGCCCAGCAGCGCCGCGGTGCTGAGCAGGCCGACTTGCCAGGTTGGCAGGCCAAGCGCCAGCAGATACGCGGGCAGCAGCACCGCGACATAGCCGTCCACCAGGGCGCGCAACGCGCGTCCAAACAGCAGCAAGCGGGCTTGCGGCGCGGTGCCATCGGGTAGCAGTCGCATCGACAGCACTCAGCGTGGCAAATGTGGAGCGAACGCGTGGCCGTCGCACCATGCGTCCAGCGCGTCGTACAGCACCATGCCGGGACCGAGCATGAAATGGTCGTTGCTGCAGTTGAGCGACAGGCCGCGCGAGATGGCCAGCAGCCGGGCGGCCTCGGGTGCGTCCTCGGGACGACCGCAATCTGCCGTGCACACGATGCGCGCCATCGTGTGCTGCGCTGCTTGCGTCAGTGCGTACTTGGCGAGGAAGGCATCGAAACCGCACAGTTCGCTGTGATGCCCCAGTTCCACGCCCGGCGCATCGAAGGGAGTCGCGCCGCTGGGCTGCGCCACGGCCAGCACTTCGTCTGCCGGCACGTAGAGAAACTCGGGGCTTGGATCGATGAAACGCGTCACCAGCCAGGGACAGGCGATGCGGTCGATCTTGGGATGCTCGCGGGTGATCCATTGCATGGTGATTTCCTCAAAATCGGGCTTTGAACGAAGCCGGTGATGGCGCTGGTCAGCAAGCCGCTCATGCTGCGCAGACGCCTTCTCGACGTAAGCCTTGCCGCATCAGGCCAAAGTCGCGGCGCATCGGCGACTTTGGCCTGGAACAACCTAGGGCGTCGGCGCCATGATGCGCAGTACGCCGCGACCGCCCACATTCTGCAACGGAAAATAGACGCGGTGAGTGAGCGGATCGACGGCGACGGAGTGCGCTTCATAGGCGAGATAACTGCGACCGAGCGGACGCAGCTGCCTGCCCTCGAGGCGGAATACCGCAACCACACCGCTTTCACTGGCGACATAGAGCCTTTGCAAGCCGGGGTCAAAGGCGAGCACGTCGGGGTCGCGCCCGGTCTGGTGCATGGACACAACGCGCATGTCGTTCATGTCAACGAGCAGCAGCCTGGCATTGCCGTCGCAGGCAACAAACGCGAGACGCGCCGGTGGGTCGAGCAGCAGACCGTGGTCGTCGTCGCAGGTCGCTGGGAGACGATAACGCTGCACGATGGCGTTGTTGCGCGGATCGATCGCCACGATCTCGTCACGCGTCTGCACATCGACGAACACCCGCTGACTGACAGGGTCGTAGCGGGAGTTGCCGACCTCGCCACCCATGGCGATGGTCGCAACCCGCCGGTTGCTGCGCGTGTCGACGACCGTCTCGGTCTGGCCCGCCTCGTCGGAGATGAACAGCTCATGCACGTCCGGCGCATAGGTCATGCCGTCGGGGTAAACGCCAGCGGGCGCATGGGCGACGACGCGGAATGTTCGCTCGGAGATGACGTCGAGCCGGTTGCGGTCGGTCGCCGTCGCAAACACCTCGCCCAGTGCCGGCACCGCCAGCACCCCATGCACGCCGGGGACGTTCGCCACGTTCGCGACCACGCGCTCGCTGCGCAGATCGACTGCGGTGACGATGCCCGACCCGAGATGTGCGATGAACAGCAGTCGCCGCTGCGGGTCGATCGTCGCGTAGTCGAAACGGTCGGGCTTGCCGGCCAGTGGAACGTCCGGGTGCACCATCTTTAGCGGCACGGCGGGCGTACCTGCGGTGGCGACGCCTGCATTCAAGGCGAACGCAAGCGCCAGCACGCCGAGCCGCCGCGCAACGAATTGAACGGCGGTGTTTTTCATTTGGTCGGCAGCACCACCAACTCACCGCTCATCCACGGCTTGTGGAACTCGCAGTGAAACGGGAATACGCCAGCCTTGTCGGCGGTGAAAGAGACCGTTTCCGTGGAAAGGGGCGGCAGCGACTGGTTGATGCCGTAACCGGGGATGGTGAGGGTGTGCCCATCATCGCCGCCGCCTTCGAGGTTGCGGATATGGAGCACGACATGGTCACCTTGATTGACGACGATTGTGCCGGGCGTGAAACCATAGACCTCACCAAATTTGGCGACGACCCGCTTTTGTGCGGGATTGTCTTTGGACGCCCAGGCGACCGTCTGCATGTTGAAGGTGCGGGTGGTGGCCGAAAAAGCCGGTGCGGCCCCGAGCAACCCTGCGGTAAAGACGATACCGGCGGCGATGAAACTAAGCTTGCGCATGGTTTTACTCCTAAAGATGACACGTTGGATCAACGTAACAGCAGCCACACGATGCGGCCGCTGCCTCTTGCTTGCTCTGTAACGCACAAATTCCTGTTCGATATTCGAAAACTCTTCGATCCGCGGCTGCGCCATGTCAGCCGAAATGCCGCCCGTAGAGCACCAGCCCGGCGAGTAGTCCGAGGCCGACCAGCAGCGGCTCCGGCCAGCGCGGCCGCCACAGCAGTGCGGCAAATGCGGCTGTCGCCAGGATCGCGGTCGCCGCATCGACGATGGCGGAATCGGCGATCAGCAGGCCGGTGCCGAACAGGGCGCCGACGACCGCGGTGGTGATGCCGTGCAGGAAGCCTTGCACGCGCCGGCTGCCGCGCACCCGCTTGAGCAGGGGCACCGCCAGCGCGGTGAACAGTAGCGCTGGCGCGAAAATGCCGACGGTGGCCGCGATGGCGCCGGGGAGTCCGCGGACCAGATAGCCGACGAAGGTGGCCGTGATCACCACCGGCCCCGGCGTGACCATGCCGATGGCGACGGCATCGAGAAACTGCTGATTGCTGAGCCAGTGGTATTGATCGACCACGTAGGCCTTGAGGAAGGGTGCGATCACCAGCCCGCTACCGAACACCATCAGCCCGGTCTTGAAGAAAAAGACGAACAAGCCGGCTGTCGTCGCCGCACCGGCGAACACGCCGCCGATCGCCAGCGCGCCGATGCCGTTGAGGCGCGGCCCCGCGGACGCCACTGGCGGCGGTGGTGCGGCCGCTGCAGGCGGCGCGAACAGCCAGCATCCGATCAAGCCGGCACCGAGGAACAAGCTGATCAACTCGGCGCGGAAGATCAGTGTCACCGTCGCGGCGATCGTCGCGAACAGCCACGACGGCGCACTGCGCTTGAGGGTCTTGCGGCCGAGGTTCCAGCACGCCTTGAGGATTAGCGCCACGATCACCGGCGCCACGCCGTAGAACACGGCGCGCAGCTGCCAGGCATGCTGGAAACGCCCATACAGCGCAGCGATCGCAACGACGATCAGAAACGGGGCCAGCGCGAAGGCGATCGCCACCAGCAGCGCACCCGACAGCCCCCCGCGCACATAACCGCAATACACCCCCAGCTGATAGGCCAGCGGGCCGGGGCAGGCGGTGGCCAGCGCCAGACCGTCAGCGTATTCGTGCTCGCTCAGCCAGGCCCGCTTCTCGACCAGATCACGGTGCATGGTGTTGGCCAGCGCCACCGGGCCGCCGAAGCCGCCCGCGCCCAGGCGCAGGAAATACCATGCCAGATCCAGGCGCGTGGGCAGAACCGGCGAAACATTATCGTCAGGCGGCGTGGGGTTCATGGTCTACCGCTCCGCGACCGTCGCGCGGGCGGCGTACAGATAATCGAGCGTCTGCCGATCGCGGCCACCAACTCGACGTCGTCGTGGGGCTGCGCGCGCACCGGCCAGGATGCCATAGGGAATAGCAACGGTCGCTCGCGCGACGGCCAGTCTTGATCCGCCGCCACAAACCGGAATTGCGGTGTGGTGTCCAAGAACCGGCCAATCGGCCAAGGGCAAGCGATGCCGTCAATCTTCGGGCGTTCCCGCGTGATCCGTTGCATGGCCGTCATTTCCAAAGGATGAGATTATATTTGTAGTGAACGTAACGTATGCGTATTATATGCTACATGAATTCTTCCATGTCATGGCTCATGCTGGTGAGCAGCTTGCCCGGCCAGACCCAAACCGCCCGCATGCGGGTCTGGCGCGCGCTCAAGGCCGCCGGGGCCGGTGCGTTGCGGGATGGCGTGTATGTCCTGCCGCAGACCGATACCTCCCGCGCCGTGCTCGACGAGCAGGCCGCCGAGGTCATCGCGGCCGAGGGTGACGCCCACATCATTTTCTTTGCCAGTCGAGACGAAGCCCAGCAGCAGGCGCTGGTGGCGCTGTTCGATCGCAGCGACGAGTACCGTGCGTTGTTCGGCCAACTCGATGCGCTGCAGGGGCGGCTGGCCACGCTGGATGAGGTTCAAGCCCGGCGGGAGCTCGCCATGCTCCGCCGCGACCTCGCCGCGTTGGTGGCGATCGACTTCTTTCCCGGGCCATCGCGGCAGCAGGTGGAGCATGCGCTGGCCGATGCGGAGAGTGCGCTGAATGCACGCTACTCGCCCGATGAGCCGCACGCCCGGCGCGGCGCCGTGCCGCGCTGCGATCCGACGCAATACCGGGGGCGCCTGTGGGCGACGCGCGAGCAGCTGTGGATCGATCGGGTAGCGTCGGCATGGCTGATCCGCCGGTTCATCGACCGGAAGGCGAAATTCGTCTGGATCAAGACCGCCAGGAGTTGCCCGAAGGACGCGGTGGGTTTCGACTTCGATGGCGCGGCGTTCACCCATCGTGGCGCACGGGTGACCTTCGAGGTGTTGCTGGCCAGTTTCGGGCTGGGTGACGACCGCGGTCTGGCGCGCCTGGGCGCGCTGGTGCATTACCTCGACGTGGGCGGCGTGTCGGTGCCGGAGGCGGCGGGGTTCGCCGCGATCATGGCCGGGGCCCGGGCCACCCAGCCGGACGACGACGCACTGCTGAAAACCATCGCGCCGGTGCTCGACAGCTTGTATGCCGCCTACGCGCAAGACCCCGATCCCGCGCCCAAGCAGGCGCGGAAATAGTTCCATTCCCTGAATCGGAGTATCGCCATGCACCTTCGTCGCCTTCATCTCGCCCGTCATCACGGCCTGCGCCGCCTGGTCTCCTCGCTGAGCGTAGCCTTGCTGATCGCCTTCACCGTGCAGACCGCACATGCCACGGCACTTGATGCAAAACGCATCGGCGCCGCCAGCGGAGCGACCGCCACCACCACGCCGGATGGCGTGGTGCATCTGGGCTGGAGCCGAACGGACGTCAAGGTGACGGTCGATGGCGTGCCCTTGCCACCAGCTGCCGGCCTCGGTTCCTGGGCCGCGTTTTCACCCATGCCGCACGGCCAGGCCATGGTGATGGGCGACACCGTGGTGTTCCAGGACGAAGTGGATGCCGCGATGGACGCGGCCTTCGCCCACGGCCTGGCGGTCACAGCCCTGCATAACCACTTCTTCTACGACACGCCCAGTGTGTTTTTCATGCACCTTGGCGGCGAAGGCAATCCCGAAACCCTCGCCGCCGGCGTCAAAGCCGTCTGGGCGGCCATTCGCGCCGTGCGCAGCGCGCATCCGCAGCCGGCGACGGGATTTGGTGGTGTCGCGCCGGTGTTCGGCCGTATTGACGCCGATGCCGTGGGCAAGATCGTGGGTCAGCCGGCTACCGACATGCAGGGCGTGGTCAAGGTGACGATCGGGCGCGAGGGCCGCATGCACGGCATGAAGATCGGCGGCTCGATGGGGCTGACCACCTGGGCCGCGTTCAGCGGAAGCGACCAGGCTGCCGTGATGGACGGTGACTTCATCATGAAAACCGCGGAAGTGCAGCCGGTGCTGCATGCGCTGCGCAAGGCCGGTATCCATATCGTTGCCCTGCACAACCACATGATGGGCGGCAACCCCGGATTTTTCTTCACCCACTTCTGGGGCAAAGGCACGGTGCGGTCGCTCGCCGGCGGGTTCCGCGCAGCGCTTGATGCACAAGCCGCCGTCGACCAACGATAGCGCACATGCTTCGCCTGTCGCGCAAGTCGTCGTGGTGGGCGGCGCTGGGGGTGATTCTCGCGATCCCGGAGGCGCTGGCTCACTCACAAGGACTGACCGCCGGGCCTCCTTCCGGGGCGCCCGAGGCGGGTGTGCGGATGGTGGCCGAGGGCAGCATCACCTTGGATGGTCGACTGGATGAGCCGGGATGGGCGCATGCCCCGGCGATCGACCTGATTCAGCAGGACCCGCATCCGGGTGCGCCCACGCCTTTCCGGACCGAGATCCGCCTGCTCGCCGACGGTAAGCATTTGTACCTGGGGGTGACCTGCGTTGATCCGGATCCGGGCCGGCTGTCGCTCCACTCGCTGGCGCGCGACAGCGACCAGACGCACGACGATCACCTCACCATTGTGCTTGACCCGTTCGACAGCCAGCGTCTCGGCTATGTGTTTCAGGTGAACGCGGGCGGCGACCGCACCGACGGCCTGATTTCGCCCGCGTCATCCCTGCCGAACTACGACTGGGACGGCATCTGGAATGCCAAGGTGCGGCGCACGGCCGACGGCTGGGTCGCCGAAATCGAGATCGACACTCAGAGCCTGCAATTTCCGCATGGCGTGGACCGGTGGCGGATGAATGTGCAGCGCTACGTGCCACGCGAGCAGCTGAGTTTGCAGTGGGCGGGCATTACGCTCGATGCGAATATTTTCGACCTTTCCCGCATGGGCACGCTCACCGGGGTCGCGACCTTGCAGCAGGGGCACGGCCTGGACGTCCAGCCCTATGTGCTGCTGCGTCAGGACAGCCTTCGTGGCAACACCGCGGCACAGGTGGGCGGCGATTTGCAATACAACGTCACCCCGAGCCTTGCCGCCATCCTGACGGTCAATCCGGATTTTGCCGAGGCCGAAGCGGATACCCGGCAGGTCAACCTGACGCCCTATTCGCTGTTTTACCCTGAGAAGCGGCGCTTCTTTTCCGAAGGCTCGAATCTGTTCGCCTTCGGCGCGGGGCTTGCTGACAACGACACGTTCCTGCCGTTCTATTCGCGGCGGGTGGGCTTGGTGAATGGTCAGCCCGTGCGCGTGGACGGCGGCATCAAGCTGCTGGGAACCGCGGGTCCATGGTCCATCGGCATGCTCAATGTCGAAACGGGGCGCTCCAGTGTCAGTGGCCCCACCAACCTGTTCGCCGGACGGCTGATGTACGACGTCAACCAGCACCTGCGACTCGGCACCCTGCTGACACGTGGCGATCCCACCGGGCAGTCCCGCAACCAGTTCGCCGGGGTGGATGCCATCTGGCACACCGCGAGCTTCCGCGGCGACAAGAACCTGACCCTGTCCGGCTGGGCCGCGCGGTCCAGCGATCCGTTGCCGGGTGATCATTCGGGTTGGGGGCTTCACGCGGAGTATCCGAATGATCTATGGAGCGGCTTTGCCAGCTTCAACGTGTTTGGCGATGCGCTGGATCCGGCGCTGGGTTTCCTGCCACGCCCCGGTACGCGCCAGTACGACGTTTATCTGGACTACCGTCCGCGTCCCACCAGCCCTGCGCTGAACTGGGTGCGGCAGTTCTTCTATCAACTCGAAGTCCTGCAGGTGGACGATCTGCATGGTGTCACGCAGACCCGGCGCATCTTCACGGCACCGTTCAATGTTGACGCACAATCAGGCGAGCACTACGAGTTCGACTGGATTCCAGAATACGAAGCGCTGACCGCGCCTTTCGAGATCGCGCCCGGCGTTACGTTGCCGGTCGGCCGCTATCACTTCGAGCGCTATCACTTTGAAGCGCAATCGTCGGCGGCGCGACCGTGGCGCATCGGCAGCATGGTCGAGATCGGCGGTTTCTACAGCGGCCGCCTGACCCAGTACATGCCGTTCATAAGCTGGAACGCCTGGCAAGGCGAGCTCGCGCTCAAGTTTAGCAACGAGACGGATTTCGGCTACCTGCCGCAGGGCCATTTCATCCGGCGCCTGTACGTGCTCCAGGCCGCTTACAGCTTCAACCCCGACCTCGTCGTCTCCACGCTCGCGCAGTACGACTCCAGCGCCGGCCACATCGGCGTCAATGCAAGGCTGCAATGGACCATTGCGCCGGGGCGGGATTTTTTCTTGGTTGTCAATCACGGTATCGAGGCGCCCGTGACCGACCCGAACGCGCGCAGCTTGCCGGTCGCCAACGTCGTGACCGCCAAGCTGCGTTGGGATTTTCGCGAATGAACTTGACAGGAGCCAGTCCATGACCACGATTACCATGCCCGCTCTGGCGGGAAAGCATGTTCTGAAACCCCTGCCGTTTGCACCGACCGCGCTCAAAAGGCTGTCAGAAAAACTGATTGTTTCCCATTACGAAAACAATTACGGCGGTGCGGTACGCAACCTCAATAACCTTGAGAAGCAGTTGGCGCAGGTCACCAAAGACACCCCCGCTTTTGTGGTCGGCGGGCTGCGTCAACACGAGTTGATGTATCGCAACTCGATGACGTTGCACGAAGCGTACTTTGGCAACCTGGGTGGCGATGGTCGCGCTGCTGGCGATATCGCTTCGGCCATCGCGGCCGCTTACGGCAGCATGGATGCTTGGGAAACACACTTTCGCCTTACCGGCGCCAGCCTTGGTGGTGGTAGTGGCTGGGCGATCCTGGCATTCGAACTGATGACGGGTGAACTACGCACGGTTTGGTCGGGCCATCACACACAGGTACTCGAAACTGCGCTGCCGCTGTTGGTCATGGACATGTACGAGCACTCCTACCAAATGGACTACGGCGCCGCAGCGCTGAATTACATCGATGCGTTCTTTGCCAACGTGCAGTGGGACGAAGTCAACCACCGCTTCGCGCAAGCGCAGACATTGCACCGCACACTCGTCAAGGAAGCGGGTTCTTGATACCCGAAGCGATCGATGTCGCCTCCATCCCACGCGTCAGCCTCGCGCAAGCCACCCGGGTGTGGGCGAAGATCGGATGGCTGAGTTTTAGCGGCCTCGCTGGTCAGATCGCGGTGATGCATCTTGATCCAGGTGGACATCCCGCGATGGAGCAGGCTGAACCCTGCGGTCCTGCTGCTGGCCGCAGGCGCCCTGATCGCCATGCTGCGCTTCCGCATCGGCATGGTGTGGACGCTCGGCATCTGCGCCGGCCTCGGTGCTGTGATTCGATTCCTATGAGCTGATCCAGTTGTTTGAGACGCCAATAAGCCAATCCATGATGTACCGCTTTCAGAGACCTGACTTGATTCTCATGACCAGAACAGATGAAACCTATATGCCCGAAGAGCTGAATGACGCCACAGCCAAGGCGGCCGCCAACAATAAGATCAACGAAACGGGGAGCGAGGGATGGGAAATCACTAAGACTGTCATCTCTGATCGCCTTTGGTTCGCTGGATCTAGGCCATGCTGATGACCTTGTACTACATCGTTACACGTCACCCATTCCACGCACCCGGCGCGCCCGCATGATCCCCGAACTCGGCCAACTCGCACTGATCCTTGCTCTGCTGCTGGCGCTCGCGCAGGGCGTTTTGCCGCTGATCGGTGCCTGGCGCGGCAATCGCGCGCTGATGGCGGTGGCGCGCCCTGCGGCGGCGGGCCAGGCGGTATTCGTGGCGATGGCGTTCGGCATCCTGGTGTGGGCGTTCCTGCATTTCGACTTCTCGGTGCGCTACGTCGCCGAGAACTCGAACCTGGAGCTGCCGTGGTATTACCGCATCGCGGCGGTGTGGGGCGCGCACGAGGGTTCGCTGCTGCTGTGGATCCTGATCCTCAACGTGTGGACGGTGGCGCTGGCGGCGTTCAGCACCAAGCTGCCCGAGGTGTTCGCCGCGCGCGTGATGGCGGTGATGGGCCTGATTGCGGTGGGCTTTCTCGCCTTCACCATCTTCACCTCCGATCCGTTCGGGCGGCTGCTGCCGATGCCCGGCGACGGCGCGGACCTGAACCCGGTACTGCAGGACCCCGGCATGACCTTCCACCCGCCGGTGCTGTACATGGGCTACGTCGGTTTCTCGGTGGCGTTCGCGTTCTCGATCGCCGGACTGCTCGGCGGCGAGATGGAGCAGGCCTGGGTGCGCTGGGCGCGGCCGTGGACGAATATCGCGTGGGGCTTTCTCACCTGCGGCATCGTGGCCGGCAGCTGGTGGGCCTACGCGGAGCTGGGCTGGGGCGGCTGGTGGTTCTGGGACCCGGTGGAAAATGCCAGCTTCATGCCGTGGCTGGTGGGGCTGGCGCTGATCCACGCGCAGGCGGTCACCGAGAAGCGCGGCAGCCTGCGCGCGTGGACGATACTGCTATCGATCTTCGCGTTTTCGCTGAGCCTGCTGGGCACGTTCCTGGTGCGTTCGGGCGTGCTCACCTCGGTGCACGCGTTTGCCTCGGACCCGCGCCGCGGCGTGTTCATCCTCGCCTTCCTGACCATCGTGGTGGGCGGCTCGCTGCTGCTGTACGCGCTGCGCGCGCCGAAGGTGGCCGGCGGCAAGCCGTTTGCGCTGCTGTCGCGCGAGACCGTGCTGCTGATCGGCAACCTGATGTTTGCAGTAGCCGCCGCGATGGTGCTGCTGGGCACGCTGTTTCCGCTGATCGGCGATGCCATGCACCTGGGTCGCATCTCGGTCGGGCCGCCGTACTTCGGCTTCCTGTTTCCGCTGCTGATGCTGCCGGTGGTGCTGCTGCTGCCGTTCGGTCCGTTCCTGCGCTGGGGCAAGGGCGAGGCATCGCTGCTCAAGCCGGTGCTGCTGCGCGCCGGCATCGCCGCCGCAGCCTGCGCGATCGTGGCGGCGTTCTTCGTGGATGGCAAGCTCAAGGCGATCGCCGGCGTGGCCGCGCTGGTGTGGCTGGGCGTCGGCGTGCTGCTGTATGCGCTCAAGCGCTGGCGCGAAATGCCGCGCGGCAAGCGCTATCCGGCCGAGCTGGCCGGCATGCTGCTGGCGCACCTGGGCGTGGGCGTGTTCGTGGCCGGCGTGCTGCTGACCGAGGCGCTCGGCGTGACCAGCGACGTGCGCATGGCGCCGGGCCAGACCCAGCACATCGGCGGCTACGACTTCCGCTTCGACGGCGTGCAGCGCACCACCGGGCCCAACTGGCGCGCCGACCAGGGCACCATCACGGTGACCCGCGACGGCCACGCGGTGGCGGTGATGACGCCGCAGAAGCGCACCTACCCGCGCGGCCAGGTGCAGACCGAATCGGCGGTGGACGCCGGCTTCTTCCGCGACCTGTATGTGGCGCTGGGCGAGCCGATGGATGCCGGCAACATCGAGGGTGCGTGGTCGTTGCGGCTGTACTACAAACCGTTCGTGCGCTGGATCTGGGGCGGCGGCCTGCTGATGATGCTGGGCGGCTTCACCTGCGCCGCGGACAAGCGTTTCCGGCTCAAGCGGATCGCCGAAGGCGAGCCGCTCAGCGCGTTGCAGCTGCAGGAAACCCGCGCATGAACCGGCTGTAGGCCGCGAACGTCCAGGTCATCCTGCCGCGCACAGCCGGCAGCCCGACCAGCGGCAGTTTGCGCAGGCCGCCAATGATCCACTGCATCCATCGGAGGTCCGTCGTGGACTGGTTGCATGACTCGGAAATGCTTTCTCGCGTGCAGTTTGGCGTCAATGCCGTGTTCCACATCCTATGGCCACCGCTGACGATAGGTCTGGCGCTGGTGCTGCTGGGTACCGAAACGGCGTGGGTCAAGACGCGCAATGTTTTCTATTATCACCACACAAGATTCTGGACCAAGATCTTTCTGATCAACTTTGGTGTTGGCGTAGTCACCGGCATCCCGATGGAGTTTGCCTTCGGCACCAACTGGGCGCCGTTTTCCACCTCATCAGGCGACTTCATGGGCAACATCCTCGGCTTCGAAACGGCGATGGCGTTCATGCTCGAAGCGGGCTTCCTCGGCATCATGCTGTTCGGTTGGCGCCGGGTTGGCCCCAAGACGCATCTGTTTGCCACCAGCATGGTGGCGTTCGGCAGCTCGCTGTCGGCGTTCTGGATCATGGTGGCCAACTCATGGATGCAGACGCCGGCGGGCGTCAAACTGGTCAACGGCAAGTTCGTGATCACCGACTGGTTCGCGGCGGTGTTCAACCCCGACCTGCCGCACGGCTTCGGGCACATGTTCATGGCCTGCATCGAGCTGAGCCTGGTGGTGATGGCCGGCGTCAGCGCGTATTACCTGCTGGCCGGGCGGCACAAGGAATTTTTCCAGCCCGCGTTCAAGTGGGTGGTGCTGGCGTTGTTCTTCGTGGCCCCGCTGCAGATCATTATCGGTGACTCCGCCGGCGGCGCGCTGGAACAAACCCAGCCGGCCAAGCTGGCTGCCATCGAGGCCCACTGGAAGACCAATGCCGCGGGCACCAGTGCGCCGTGGGCGTTGCTCGCGTGGCCCAATCGGGCGCAGCAGAAGAACGACTGGGAAGTGAGTATTCCCGATGCGCTGAGCCTGGTGGTCACGCACACGCTGCACGGCAAGGTGATCGGCCTGGACGACATCCCGCGTGCGGATCAGCCGCCGGTGATGGTGCCGTTCTACGCATTCCGGGTGATGGTGGCGGCCGGCGTGTTTGTCGTGCTGATGGCGTTCTGGACGCTGTGGCGGCTGTGGCGCAAGCGCGAGAGCATGAGCGCCGCCCGCATCGGCGAAAACAAATGGCTGCTGCGCGGCTGGATGCTGGCCATTCCGGCGATCTATACCGCGCTGGAGGCCGGCTGGCTGACGCGCGAGGTAGGCCGCCAGCCATGGATCGCGTACGGCATGATGCGCACCAGCCAGGGCGTCAGCAAGCTTCCCGCCGACGCGGTGCTGTGGTCGCTGGTGATGTACCTGCTGTTTTACGGCGTAATCGGCTTTACCGCACTCAAGTTCATGCGACGCACGCTGCAACATGGGCCGAGTTTTGATCCACCACCGACCCTGCTCAGCTCGGTCTCAGGCCAGCAACCGCCCAAGCGCAGCGCAGCGGACAGCGCGAAACTCAAGAGAGACCATTGACATGGATTTCAGCGATCCGGCCGCCCTGCACCACGTACTGGCCACCGTATGGTTTCTGATCATCGGCCTGTTCCTGGTGTTCTACGTGATGCTCGACGGCTTTGATCTGGGTGTCGGTGTGCTCTCGCTGTTCGTCGGTGATCGCCGCCGTAAGGTGATGATGTCCAGCCTGGGGAGCATCTGGGACGCTAACGAAACCTGGCTGGTAGTGATTGGCGGCACGCTGTTTGGCGCCTTTCCGCTGGTATACGGCACCGTGCTACAGGGGCTGTACATTCCGATCATGCTGATGCTGTTGGGCTTCATGCTGCGCGGGGTGTCGTTCGAGTTTCACGAACTGTCCGAACGCAAGTCGTTCTGGGGCGCCATGTTCGGCGTCGGCAGCCTGCTGGCGGCCGTGGCGCAGGGCTTTGCGCTGGGCGGACTGCTCAACGGCGTCAAAGTGGTCAACGGTGAATTCGCCGGCGGCGTCTGGGACTGGCTGTCACCGTTCAGCGCCATTGTCGTGCTGGGTGTGGCATCCGGTTACAGCATGCTGGGCTCGGCCTATCTGATCATCAAGACCACGGGCGAGATGCAGGACGGATTCTATCGTCGCGGGCAATGGCTGGCGTGGTTGATGCTGGCGGTGGCCGGGGTAGTCACCGTGGTCACACCGCTGCACTATCCGGCCATATTCAAACGCTGGTTCAGCACGCCCGACATCTATTATTTCGCGACGCTGCCGGCCCTATCGATACTCAGTTTCTTCATGTTGCTGCGGGCACTAAAGCGTCAGTACGAACTGGCGCCGTTCGTATGGACCATGATGATTTTTCTGTTCTCGTTCGCGGGGCTGGCCGCCACCTGGTTCCCGTACATCGTGCCGGGCTACGTGACCATCGACGCGGGCGGCGCGGACAGCAGCACGCTGGTGTTCATGTTGATAGGCATCGGCATGCTGATCCCCGTGATGATTACCTACAACGTCTACCAGTACATCGTCTTTCGCGGCAAGATCGATCCCGACGCCGAGCATCTGTACTGACCGCTGACCCGATGGGCTGGCGGCGATCGCAGCGGTCGCATATAGAGGATCGACACTTATACGCCGCTATTCAATCGTGATCAGAAGAACTCGTATTCCACCTGGGCCAGCCACGTTCGCCGCGGCGCCGTGGCATTGAGACCGAGCACCACGCCGAAACGGTATTCGAGGCTGCTGGTGGTACCGGGGACATGCCATTCGCCGGCAACGATGGGACCGGCCTGATACGCACGATCCGCAGGCCGCGCATAGGCTTCGATGCCGGGGCGAAAAGCGGCGGAAACTGCATAGGTGCCCGAATAGCTGTAGCGAAACTCGTACTTGCCAGCGGCGCCCGCGCCGACCTGCTTCTCCCAGATGGCATTGAACCGGTGGGTGAACCGCCCCACCGTTTTCTCAACCAGCGGTCCAAACTCGACGGCGTCGGGTTTGCCGGCAATGATCTGGTGCTCGTACGAGGCCAGAAACCCGAAGTCGGCCCAATATTCACCCGGCTGTGTGAACTGGAACGTGTTCTCGAACTCGTAGCCCAGCAAGCGCCCGCGGCTTCCTGGTGCCCGCTCATACCGCGCAAGATAGATCTCCGGCTTCCACCAATCGGTGAACGCGTGGGAAATCGATAGTTCGGCCGCGCGGCCACCGTTGAAGTCGGCGCGTGGATCGCCATAGCTATAACCGCGCAGCTCGATCTCCGACTGGGTGGCGAGGACGTGCGGCGAATAAACGATGAAGTCGTCTGCCCGGACGACGCCAGTGGCGAGCAGGAGGATGGCCACCACGCCCAGGGTGCGTGAATGCCGAGCGCGGCCGTGACGTCGCAGGGCCGGAGATTTCCGAGCGAAGGATGTATACACGGGATGGTTCCTTGGCTGATGGTTCAAGACACACGCTCCCGTCCGGCGGCAGCTGCCGGACGGGAGCGTGCAACAAAAGGGGATGGGTTAGCGCAACGACTCGGAAGCCGGATCCGGGAGCAGTGAACGCGTCCGTGAAGAGGGGGTTGGCGCGGCGCGGTTCAGCCACTGCATGCCACCAGCCAACAGCAGCAACGTGGTCGCGTAGAAGACCAGCTGGATCCCCGCCGGGCTGGCGTCATAGCCGACGAGGATGCCCAGTGTCTGGCCGCCCAGCGAACCGTTCGACAACAGCCAGGAGGTATCCCACACCTGGGTCCCCCAGGACGGCAGCAGATCGCCCTGCACGAAGAAGCGCGCGGCTGTGGAGGCCAGCCCCGACGCCAACAACACCAGCATCCAGTTGGTGACCTGGAAGAAATGCTTCATCGGTATCCGCAACAGGCCGAAGTACAGCGCGAAACCGAGCAGCGCACCGCCGCCGACGCCCAGCGCCATGCCGCCAGTCAATCCGACCGTGCCGATGCCGCCGATCGCCATGCCATACAGAAACAGCACGATCTCCGAGCCTTCGCGCAGCACCGCAATCGCCACCACCGCCAGCAGCAGCGTCAGCGAGCTCGAGCCCGCCTTGACGGCGCTGCCGACCGCGTTCATCTGCTGCGCCAGTTCGCGACCGTGGCTGGACATCCATACCACGTGCCAGCCGATCATCAGCACGGCCGACAACAACACGCAGGCGTTGAAGACCTCCTGACCAGAACCACTCGCGAGGCGAGAGATGAGGGAAGCTCCCATCGCCACCAGCAGGGCGCCGGCGATGCCAAGCCCGATGCCCGTAGCCACATACAGCCCGCGTCGCGCCACACCGCGTGTGGCGGCACAGACAATAGAGACGATCAGTGCCGCCTCCATCACTTCACGAAACACCAGCAAGGCTACGCCAGGCATCGCGTCACTCCACGATCAGCCGGCCTTGGGCCGTGCTTTGATGGAAGTCGCCGAAGAAGCCGTAATTGCCCGCGCGCAACGGCCCGACATAGACGGTGATGCTGCTGTTCGGCAGCACGATTTTCTCGCGATTGAAATCCGTGCTCTCGAATTCTTCCGGCGTGGCGTCCTGGTTGTTCACGATGAGCCTGAACTTGGTGCCGGCCGGCACCTTGAGCTTGCTGGGCTGATAGACGTGATTCTTGATGACCAGCGTGTATTCCGGCAGGTCGTTGGCTGCCGCCGTGCCGGCGAGAGCCAGCAGCATCGGTGCCGCGACAAGAAAGGGATGCTTCATGGGAAGGGCTCCGCGGAGAGTTTGCAAACGATAACTATTCCCATTTGACATGTCAAACGTATGCTTTGATCTGGGTGGGGTAAGCCCAATCACTAGCGGCAGGTGGTGATTCCTAGCTTCGGTCAGCATCGCTCCCGAATACGGGCGACCATTGCAGACGAAAGGCCTGATTCGCCGTCGCCCTACTGCCTATCGCGTTACATCCAGCCTGGCCGCTTGCCAACAGGGATGGCACGTCACTTATTTCTGCAGCGAGGCATCGGCTCGCGTTTTCGTTGTACTGGCGTGGCGCGCGTCCTCTTCCGCATGCAAGTCCGCTTCCGTTTGCACGCGGAATTTCCCGCTGTTGACGTAGGCGATCGCGCGACGGAAGCGATGATAGGCCTCGCCGCAGTTCAGTGCTTTCTGCCCGGGAAATGCCGTGTGAGAATGTGCAGCACATCCCCACGGACGTCGTCCCGCTCAACATCGAAGAATTGCCGTTTGGCCTTGAAGTAACCCAGCTGCAGCACCAAGTACACGCCGGTCGAACCACGGAGCGCCGCGACCGCGGCCTGTTCGGAGGCATTCAGGTCGAAATACAGCAGGCGCTCGTCGTCGGTGAAACGCGGCCGTCCGTAGAGATCGTCGATCTCTTCGCTGGTCAGGATCGCCAGGCGATGGGTATTAGCCGTCATCGTGTCTCACGTGCAAGGTAACTATGTCGGCCAGCCCACGTTCTATGCGACCCTGCGCGAACGGATCGTTTCCGTCGATGTAGCGCATGGCCGAGTGCACATCTTTCCAACCGACGTATTCCATCAGCGCTTTCACATCCCAGCCGTTGGTATTGGCCCAGCCGGCAAAGCCCCGGCGCAACGAGTGACCGCTGTAGAGGTCCGGGGCGGACAGGCCAGCCAAAGTGAATAAGCGTCGCAACAGCGGAATGATGCTGTTGGCGTGTAGCGGGCGTTCCGGCACGTGTCCCCAGCGATCGACCTGGCGAAATAACGGCCCCTGGATGAGCTGCGCGGCGGCAATCCACTCCATCGTGGCCGTGACCGGGCACCAGCGCGACAGCGCCGGAACGCGAAACGTGGTGCCCGCGTGCTGACGATCGCCCTTCGTGCGTGGAAGGAAGCAGGTCATGCCCTGACCCGGCACGAGCTGAAGATGCTCGACCTGCAGGCCAATCAGCTCGTCGCTGCGGAAGCCTCGCCAGAAGCCGAGCAGAATCAGGGCGCGGTCACGCCGGTACCGAAGAGCGGCGGCACCGTCGCTCCGTCCAAGCGCACCTTCGATGACCAGGTCGAGCCAATCGACAACCTTGGCCAGTTGGGTCAGTTGCAGAGGCTCAGCCCGCTTTTCCATCGCTGGATGCAGGGCCTGGATTCCCTTGAGCACCTGTTTCACGACGGGTGCGCCAGTCGGATCGACAAAGCCCTGCGCAGTGTGCCATTGCGCAAGTGCAGCGAGGCGCTGCTTGAGCGTATTGATCGACAGCGTGCCGGCATAGGCGGCCAGATAGCGCGCCACGTTGTCGGCAGTGGCCGGCAAGTGGCCACCCCAGGTAACTTCGAAATGACGCACCGCCGACGCATAGCTGCGTCGCGTATTGGCGCGCGTGGCGGCCGCGAGGTACCGATCGATCGACGGCGGTGGCGGAGAAGCACTCATCTCAGCCACTGTGCAGTGAGGCAATCAGGGGACAGGCAATCGTGCCGTGATGCGAGTCGCACTGAGCCACCAGTCGGGACAGAACCGTCTCCATGCGCTTGAAGTCTTTCAGGCGCGCGCGCACGTCGACCAGATGCCGCGCGGCGAACTCCGCCGCCTCGCTGCAATGGGTGCCATCCTCCAACGTGAGCAGCTGCGCGATTTCGTCGAGGCTGAAACCCAGCCGTTGCGCGGATTTGATGAATTTCACCCGGGCGACATCCACACCACCATAACGCCGAATGCTGCCATACGGTTTATCCGGTTCCGGGAGCAGGCCCTTGCGTTGGTAGAACCGAATGGTTTCCAGGTTGACCCCGGCGGCTTTGGCAAACGAGCCAATGGTCAATGGCTCTGAACTGCTTCCCATACCGGTTGACTCCGTATATGACTACGGAAGTAGCTTACGCCCGGTTCATCCCTTTGGAGAAGCCCATGTCCGTGTCCGTTGGCATCTACTCGGTGCCGCTTGTGTGCGAGGCGGTGCCGCAGATCGGTTGCGGGTGCCTTGCCAAACCCGTTTTGGCACGCCTAGAGGTTCACCCTGATATTGCAGAGGCTTGGCTGCACCATCGCGGTGACGTGATCGCGATCAAATGGCTGCGTGAGCTTGGGGTCAACCAGCAGGTCGGTCTCCTGCGTGCTGCCCTCGGCGGTGACAGCCAGGTGGCTTTGGTAGCTGCCGCGGCGTCGTCGACGTTGCTTGCCACATTTCCGAACCCTTCGTACTGGTACCAGCGCGAGACGGTCGATCAGCTCAGTCAGGAAGAGGCGCACACCATCGCCGCCCGTCTCATCCAGCGGCTGTCGCAAGCACGCGTTCCGTTGCCCGATGGGGCTGCGCTGCAATGCGATCTCGCGTGTGCGCTGCAAGAGGTTCTTGTGGCGGACGAAGCCATGCCCATCGACGCCCGGCTTGCTCGGCTACTCGGGGTGGCGCGAAACACATTCCAGCAGCATCTCGGATCACAGGCATGGTCGCGGCTGGATGCGTGGTTGACGCCCGCTGCGCTCCTCCCCGAGGGCGCGGGTTGACGTGCCGACTTCGCGCCGTAGATCGTGGATACGACTCCGTGCTTCAGGCTAATGCGGGGCCGACGTCTGCGATCCGCTGCGTCTCAGGTTACGACAGGACGGCTCCGCCACGCGAGCTGGATCATGAATGACATTTGCGTGTGCAACAGCGTGACCGAGGAGGACATTCGCCACGCGGTGGTGGCAGGGGTGCGCAGTTTCGAAGCATTGCAGTGGCTCACCGGTTGCTCGGGTGGCTGCGGAGGCTGCGAACAGGAAGCACGCCGGCTGCTAAGCGACATCATCACGGAAATCGCATGCGCATATCCGACCTTCCATCTCATGCCGGGTCAAGATGGACAGTAGGCATCGGCCAAGGCTCCCGTGGGTCCTGGAATCCACGCTTGATGTCGTACCAAAGTACGGGAGTAGGCTCTGTACCCATAGCGGGCATTGACCGGTCGCGCGATTCGAAGATGAGGATGTCGCTGGTCGACATGGGAAATGTTTCCGCATGAGTTCCGCGTGTCACCTTCTAAGAAGGCCGGAGTGTTTCTGGCCACGTACTGGAGAGTTGAGAATGAACACCGCATCGATTCTGAAATCCGTTCTGGCGGGAGGACTCACGTTGGGTCTGACCACAGTCGCATCGGCTGCAGCCATGCAGAGCAAAACGATGTCGATGAGTCATATGGAGAAGTGCTACGGCATCAACGCGGCGCAGAAGAACGACTGCAAAGCAGCAGGCCACTCTTGCGCCGGCCAGGACACCAAAGCCCGCGATCCAAACTCTTTCGTCGCGGTACCCAAGGGCCTGTGCGAGAAGATCGACGGCGGCAAACTCGAACCGGCACTGAAGGGCTAAGCAACGCGATGATGCACGACGCGAGAACGCTCGCGGCGCGACCGATCTCGGCTCCTTCTGGAGTCGGGATCGGTCTGCGTGCGCCACACCTGCAGCGGGTGTTGAGCGAACGTCCGCGCGTGGCGTGGTTCGAGGTGCACAGTGAGAATTTGTTTGCCGACGGCGGA